>JBGPOB010000112.1:0-10913 GCA_041487815.1 Xanthobacteraceae bacterium
CGCGAGCCGGTCGGATTCCTTGACCCGCAACTCCTTGAGACCGCGCATCACCGTGGTGCCCTCGGCGAACGCCGCGGCCACGGCGAGGATTGGATATTCATCGATCATGGTCGGCGCGCGCGGCGCCGGCACTTCGACGCCCCTGAGCGTTGACGCGCGCACGCGCAGATCGGCCAGATCCTCGCCGCCGGCGCTCGATGTCGCCACCGCTTCGATCGATGCCCCCATTTCGGCGAGCGTCTTGAACAGTCCGGCGCGCAGCGGATTGGTCATCACCCCCTCGATCAGGACGTCGGAGCCCGGCACGATCAGCGCCGCCACAAGCGCGAACGCCGCCGAAGACGGATCGGCCGGCACCGCGACGTCGGCAGGCACAAGTTCGGGCTGGCCCTGCAACGTAATCCTGCGGCCTTGCCCGATGACCTCGACATCGACCTGCGCACCGAAATGGCGCAACATGCGCTCGGTGTGGTCGCGGGTCGCCTCGCGCTCGATCACGCTCGTCGCACCGGGCGCACCGAGACCGGCGAGCAGGACCGCGGACTTGAGTTGGGCGGACGCCGCCGGGGGTTCGTAGACGATCGGAATAGGGTCACGTGCGCCCGCAAGCCGGAGCGGCAGGCGGCCGCCCGCAGCGACCTCGACGACGCGGGCACCCATGCGCGCCAGCGGGTCAAGAACGCGCTGCATGGGGCGCTTGCGCAGCGACGCGTCGCCATCGAAGGTCGCCGTAATCGGGCATCCCGCCACCGCGCCCATCATCAGGCGGCAGCCGGTCCCGGAATTGCCAAAATCGAGTACGCTCGCCGGCTGAGCGAAGCCGGAAACGCCGACACCATCGACTTGCCAGACGCCCTCGCCGACGCGCGCGACCCGCGCGCCCAATATTCCCAGAACTTTGCCGGTGTTGAGAACATCTTCGCCCTCGAGCAGGCCGGAAATGCGCGTCCGCCCGACAGCCAGGCTCGCGAGTATAAGCGCGCGGTGGGAGATCGACTTGTCCCCAGGCGCGCGCACACGGCCGCTGAGCGGCCGGCTACGGCCGGCAGTCATCGGAATCGCCGCTGAAGCGTGCATGATGGCGCCCTCCTACCACGCAGCGGCTTGGCCCGTCATCCGGCCGGTGATTCCTGGCCCAGACCAGCGCAGCACGCTATTGACAGCCGCCGCGCGAAACGCCAAGGGGAAGGCCCAATTTTTCCGGTTCATCCGGGTGCCTGAGGACTCTGCGTGGCAAAATCCGAGCTCGGTACAAAGCGTCTGTGCGCCTCCTGCGGCGCCAAGTTTTACGATCTCAACAAGTCCCCGCCGCTGTGCCCGAAGTGCGGGACCCTGTTCGAAGTTGCTCCGCCGGTAACCCGTCCACGGCCCGATCAGGCCGCGCGCGCGGCAGCCGCGGCTCGTGCTGTCGTGGTCGAAAAAGTGGAACCGCAAGAGGTGGAGATCATCTCGCTCGAGGAAGCGGACGCTGAAGCGCAAGGAAAGCTTCCGCCCGTCCCGGGCGCGGAGGTCGTCGAGGACGCCGAAACCGATGAGGCGATCGAAGACGCCGCCGACGACGAGACCTTCATCGAGGAACAGGAAGAGGAAGACACCGACGTTACCGAGATCATTGGCGGTGACATCGCAACCGAGGAAGAGACCTGATCCCGGACAGCGGGTCGTGCCGCGTGACCCGGCGAAGTGGAATCGGTTCGCCGACCTGTCTGCGCGAAGCCGGGGCTTCGCTCCGGCGTAGGCAGGCAAGATCATGCGTCAAATTAACAAGTTAGCGTGCGGACGCAGATCAGTTTACGCAATCTGCGCAAGCTTGATTGCCTGCGCAAAATCGGTACCCACTTTTGCCGATCGCGTGCCAAGCGTCACCACGGATACCCCGGGGGCCGCCTTCGGCCAGATCGAGATTGACGCCTTTGAAATGAAGTCTCGTGTAGTAAAATGAATATAGTCGCGGTTCCCCGACACCGCGGCGTTGCGAATGGGGCCATAGCTCAGTTGGGAGAGCGCGTGAATGGCATTCACGAGGTCGGCGGTTCGATCCCGCCTGGCTCCACCAATCTTGGCCGCCCGCGCCGCGGCGCCAGAAGCGACGAGAGCCCGGAATGAATAACAGAGTCGCAGTCGACGATTTGATCGATCGGATTGTCGCCAACATCGCGGCGGCGCGGGTCGAGCAGCGCCCCTTCTACCATCTCGAATTCGATCAGGTGTTTCCTGCCGACATCTATGCCGCGATGGTCGATGCCATGCCGAGTGCCGCCGACTATCGGCCGTTGCCGGGCCGCAACGGCGGCAACTTGCGCGCCGACGGTTCCTCGACCCGCGTCAAGATCGATCTCTTTCCGGAATATACCCGGCACCTTCCCGATCAGACGCGGGCGCTGTGGGACCAGGTCGGCCGCGCGCTGTGTTCGGATGCGGTGCGGGCGGCGCTCATCGAGGCGCTGGCGCCCGGTCTCGAGCGGCGTTTTGGCGGCGGATTTCGCGATGTCGGGATGTATCCGATACCGGTATTGACGCGGGACATTCCGGGCTACCGGATTACGCCCCATACCGACACGCGATGGAAAGGCATCACGGTGCAGCTTTATCTGCCGCGCGACGCCACGGCCACCCACGTCGGCACGATCTTCCACGACCGTTTGCCGGACGGTACGCTGCCTAAAGCCAGGCAGATGAAATTCGCGCCCAACACCGGGTACGCGTTCGCCGTCGGTGACAACACCTGGCATTCCGCCGATCCGGTCGGCAACGATGTCGAGACGCGCGACAGCATCCTGCTGACCTATTTCGTCGATGCCGGGATGTTGCGGTTCCTGCGCAATCGCGGCAAGCGGATCGGCAATTTCGTGCTCAACGAAGCGCGCCATATCGCGCGCCAATAATCTGCGCGCCGGTCGTTCGGGCGCCCACACACGCCGCATTTTGCATGAGGCCGCTCCATCCGCTCGCCCGGCTGGCGCCAAGCGCAAACGTCATCGGGACTTCGACCCCAATCGCGGTGAGCTTGCGGGTGCTCAACGCGGGTTGGCAGTCGATGTCGGCACTATCCCTCGTAAACTATTCGTTTAGCACCCCCAATTGCGGTCGGTGCAATTCTTGAACGCAAAGCCGCGGCATCCCATATTAAGCGCAATCCGGCGCGGGAAGGCTTAGGCGCCCCCGCCGGGTTCGGGTGCCAAAACAATCAAATCTGGGCCCGCAAAGTCGCTGAAGAGGACTTTGAGACCATGTCGCGAGTACCGTCACTATCAAGTCCGTTCCTGCTCGGCTTCGAGGAGATTGAGCGTGCGCTCGATCGTGCCGCAAAAGCCGCCGACGGGTATCCCCCGTACAATATCGAGCGCATCGGCCGCACGGAAAAGCGTCCGGAATGCTTGCGCATCACGCTGGCGGTTGCCGGCTTCACGCGCGAGCAGCTCGATGTGGCGGTCGAGGAGAGCCAGCTCGTTATCCGCGGGCGCCAGCAGGACGACAAGACACGCAACTATCTCCACCGTGGCATTGCCGCGCGCCAGTTCCAGCGCACGTTTGTGCTGGCGGAAGGCATGCAGGTGTTGCGAGCCGACTTGAAGAACGGGTTGTTGTCTGTCGATCTGGCGCGTCCGGAGCCGGAACGTGTCGCAAAATCGATCGCGATTACAGAGCACGACTGATGCGAGCTCGCAGGTCTCGACACAATAGTCGTCAGTAAAGGAGTCGAGAGCCATGACTAACGAAAAGATGATGAACGAAACCACGCATCCCGTAATCACCCAAGAGGCGCTCGCCCGCCTCGGCGGCGGCAAAATCGCCTACGTGCGGCCAATCCGGTCGGACGACGTGCGCGCGCTGTTTCCGCAGGTGCCCGAGATCGCGCCCGGACTTGATCTGTTCGCGCTGCTGGCAGCCGATGGTACGCCGATCATGCTCACCGACAGCCGCGAAGCCGCCGTTGCCAGCGCCTGGAGCCAGGAGCTCGAAACAGTGAGCGTGCACTAGCGGGTAGATCTGGAAAGAATCGCGACATTCCGTTGGCAATGGCCGCGCCGGCTTAACCTGCGACAGGCGACGTCGCGCTTAGCACGGCGTAGATCGCCTGCGGGTCGCGCGCTTCGCGGAGCTTTTTTGCAAGCTCGGGATCCCGCAGCAATCGCGCGATCCGCGCCAGCGCCTTGAGATGATCGGCGCCGGCCGCTTCCGGCGCCAGCAGCACGAACACGAGATCGACCGGCTGGCCGTCCAGCGCTTCGAAGTCGATCGGACGCTCGAGTCGTGCAAACAGCCCGACAATCCGTTCAAGCTTCGCCAGCTTGCCATGCGGGATGGCGATGCCGGCACCGATGGCGGTCGAGCCGAGCTTCTCACGCTGCAGCAGCACGTCGGAAATCTCGCGCTCGGGCCGCCCCGTCAATTCCGCGGCCTTCGCCGCAAGCTCTTGCAACGCCTGCTTCTTGCCATTGACTTTGAGGGCCGGAATGACTGCCTGCGGCGCAACGAGATCGGTGAGCGACATAAAACGGCCCGGCGATGATGAAGAGATTTCAACGAGCGCACCCAGCGCACTCAGCGCACCCAGCGTGAGTAGACACCGGTCAGCCGACCGGAATGCGACAAACTCCACCAGTCAGAGCATGCAGCAAAGCGCCGGCTGAACGATTTGTGCCGCCATTGCAGGCACGCACATCCGCAGACCGCGTTCGCTGACCACCCCGTGAGGCGGCGGACCATAGGGACCGGTCCCACCTGCGTCAATAGCGGGGCGACCCGTTGACCGACGTCGCAGGGAGGTATTCGTTGCCTGGATTTTGCGCAGCAATCGGCACCCAATGCGGCGCTGCGCCGTGGGCCTCGGCGTTATGGATTCTATGCCCCGTCATGCATTGACGTTAGAGCTTGCAGCACCTCTTCATGATCGGTGGAGCGCGGACCCGAGGTCCGCCGAACCGGTAATGCGATAGGGTTTCGCGCGCGGACCTGCTTGGATCGATGGACCCGACAACCAATATCAAAATCGCGATCGTCGATGAGAACCCGATCCGGGCGGCGATCCTGGACGATGGCCTGCGTGAGGCGGGCTTTACCCAGGTCGTGCGCATCAACGAGACCGCAAATCTGCTCGCGCGAATCCATTCCATCGACCCCGATGTCATCCTCATCGATCTGGAGAATCCCAATCGCGACGTGCTGGAGCAAATGTTCCAGGTCAGCCGCATAGTGAAGCGGCCCATCGCCATGTTCGTGGATTCCAGCGATTCCGCTTCGATCCAGGCCGCGGTTGACGCCGGAGTCTCCGCCTATATCGTGGACGGGCTGAAGAAGGAGAGGATGAAGTCCATCCTTGACCTATGCATTTCCCGCTTCAATGCGTTCGCTCGCTTGCAGAGCGAGCTCGATCGCGCCAAGACCGCGCTCGAGGATCGCAAGGTTATCGACCGCGCCAAGGGCATTTTGATGAAGGCCAAGAATCTCAGCGAAGAGCAGGCCTACGCGCTGATGCGCAAGACCGCGATGAATGAGAACAAAAAGATCTCCGAGATTGCCCAATCGATCGTAACCACCGCGGATCTTCTCAAATGACCACGCGGCTGCGGATTGGGTTCATTCCGCTCTGCGACGCCGCGGCGCTGTTGATCGCGGTGGACAAGGGATTTTGCACGGCCGAGGGACTCGAGATCGAACTCGTGCGCGAAGTGTCATGGTCGAACGTGCGCGACAAGCTCAATATCGGCCTGTTCGATGCCGCCCATCTGCTGGCGCCGGTGGCCATCGCGTCGAGCCTCGGGCTTGGCCACGTCAAGGTTCCGATCATCGCGCCGTTCAATCTCGGCATCAACGGCAACGCGATCACCGTGTCTCCGGCGCTCTACGACGCGCTCTCGGCCGAGGCCGGCGGCGATCTGGCCGACCCGCTGAAATCGGCGCAGGCGCTCGCGCGGCTCGTCGCCAAGCGCAGGACGCGCGGCCAGGAGCCGCTCACTTTCGGTATGACGTTTCCCTACTCGACCCACAATTATCACTTGCGTTTCTGGATGGCCGCAGGCGGCGTCGATCCCGACGAGGACGTGCGGCTGGTCGTGTTGCCGCCGCCGTATATGGTCGACTCGCTTGCCAACAAGCACGTCGACGGCTTTTGCGTCGGCGCGCCATGGAATTCCGTCGCGGTCGACCTCGGCGTTGGCCACATCTTGCATTTCGTCTCCGACATCCTCGCACTGGCGGGCGAAAAAGTGCTCGCGGTGCGCAGCACATGGGCGGGGGAGAACGCCGATACGCTGGCGCGGCTTTTGCGCGCCCATGCGCGCGCCGCCAACTTCATCGAAGATCCAGCGCAACGCGACGAAGTATGCGCGCTGCTCGCGGCGCCAAATCGTGTCGGCACTGCAGCGGAAGTGATCCGGCGTTGCCTCGACGGACGGATGAAAATTTCGCCGGATGGCACGATGCGTACGAGCGAACGCTATCTGCGCATCGGCCGTGGCGGCGCGGCGCGTCCCAACTTGGTGCATGCCGCCTGGCTCTATGCCCAGATGGTGCGCTGGCGTCAGGCGCCGCTGTCGCCGGATTTGCTGGCCGCCGCCAAAGCAGTGTTCCGTCCGGATATTTACGACGCGATCCTCGGCGCGCCGCGAGCATCGGCGACCGGCGAGCCGGCCGATTGGATTGGTGCGTTTGCCGGTCCGGCGTTCAACGACCGCGAACTGGAAAAATATCTCGCGGCCTGGGCGCCGCGCAGCGCCTGATCATATTTCGGGCAGGCTGCCTAATTTTGTGCATTGCACAATAATCGCGCAGCGTGACTTGCTGCAATGCAATATCTGGTGATATTTCGGGCGCTGCGCAACATTTGCGCATAGGTTCAACTGTTTGATCTAATTTATAATTCATCGAAAATAGCGTTTGGCACAAGGCTTGAATAGGACCTCACGTCGGACCCGGTGACACGGGCCGGCAGGTCCAACGATGGGCCGATCAGCAACGCCGCTGTCTGGGGGGAGCACTGCGCGCCTCAGGCTGCGGCTTTTGTTTTTCGGCAGGGGCGTTCCAACGCCGGACGCAAACGAGCCACGAAAGGAACAGGGTCAATGACGACCAAAATCCAGAAGCGAACTGCGCGCGGAGTGAACCGCCGTACCTTCCTGAAGGCTTCCGCGAGCACGGCCGCGCTGCTCGGCGCCGTACGCATGAATTTTCCCGGCGGCGCGTTTGCGCAAGGCTTCGGACCGGAGGTGACCAAGGCGACGCTCGGCTTCATCGCTCTCACCGACGCAGGCGCGCTGTTCGTGGCCAAGGAGAAAGGCCTGTTCGCGAAATTCGGCATGCCCGATGTCGAAGTAGCCAAGCAAGCCTCCTGGGGCGCCACGCGCGACAATCTCGTGCTCGGCTCGGAAGGCAACGGCATCGATGGTGCGCATATCCTTTCGCCGATGCCCTATCTCATCTCCTCCGGCAAGGTGACGCAGAACAATGTGCCGACGCCGATGTACATCCTGGCGCGGCTCCAGCTCGACAGCCAGTGCATCTCGGTCGCCAAGGAATATGCCGATCTTAAAATCGGGCTCGACACCAAGCCGTTCAAGGAAGCGCTGGATAAGAAGAAAGCCTCGGGCAAAGCGATAAAGGCCGCGATGACGTTCCCAGGCGGAACGCACGATCTCTGGATCCGCTACTGGCTCGCGGCCGGCGGCATCGACCCCGACAAGGATATCGAGACCATCACGGTGCCGCCGCCGCAAATGGTGGCCAACATGAAGGTCGGCACCATGGATTGCTTCTGCGTGTGCGAGCCCTGGAACCTGCAGCTCATTCATCAGAACATTGGCTACACGGCCATCACCACCGGCGAACTCTGGAACAAGCACCCGGAGAAGGCGCTCGGCATGCGCGCCGCCTGGGTCGACAAGTACCCGAAGGCCGCCATAGCGATCCTGATGGCCGTGATGGAGGCCCAGCAATGGTGCGACAAGCCGGAGAACCACGAGGAGCTCGCCATTATCATGGCCAAGCGGCAGTGGATCAATTGTCCGGTCGAGGACATCCGCGACCGCACCAAGGGCAAGTTCGACTACGGCATTCCCGGCAAGGTGGTCGAGAACTCACCGCACATCATGAAGTACTGGCGCGACCACGCCTCCTATCCGTTCCAGAGCCATGACCTCTGGTTCATGACCGAGGATATCCGCTGGGGCAAATACGAGCCCGGCTTCGACAGCAAGGCTCTGATCAAGAAGGTCAACCGCGAAGACCTGTGGCGCGAGGCCGCCAAGACTCTCGGCATCGCCGCCGCGGACATTCCCACGTCCACGTCGCGCGGCAAGGAGACGTTCTTCGACGGCAAGGTGTTCGATCCGGAAAATCCTGCGGCGTATCTCAAAAGTCTGAGCATCAAGCGGGCGGAGGTCTAGCGCAACCTGCCCGTCACGCCGCCAAGCCGACCTTGGAGAATGCACGCGATGAACATGCCGTTAGCGAAATCCGTCACAACGACGCATACGCCGGTCAAGGCGGCCGAGGTATTGACGCTTCTGCCGCCGAGATCGCGCGTAACCGAGCGGGTTCTTGCTCAACTGCGTTCTGTTGCCGCGCACCTTCTCCCGCCGGTCATCGTCATCGCAATCGCCGTGTTGGTTTGGGAACTGGCCTGCCGGCAACAGGGCGCCACCTTGCCGCCGCCTTCGCGCGTTTTGAAGGATACCTGGGAACTGATCGTCGATCCGTTCTTCGATCGCGGCGGGCTCGACAAGGGATTGTTCTGGCACTTGTCCGCAAGCTTGCAGCGCGTCGCGCTCGGCTACGCGCTCGCCTCCATCGCAGGCATCGCGCTCGGTACGCTGGTCGGCCAATCGGTGTGGGCCATGCGCGGGCTCGATCCGATTTTCCAGGTGCTGCGCACGGTACCGCCATTGGCGTGGCTGCCGCTCTCGCTCGCCGCGTTCCGCGACGGCCAGCCATCGGCGATCTTCGTTATCTTCATCACCTCGATCTGGCCGATCATCATCAACACCGCGGTCGGCATTCGCAATATTCCGCAGGACTACCGCAACGTGTCGGCGGTGCTGCGGCTCAATCCCATCGAGTTCTTCTACAAGATCATGGTGCCGGCGGCAGCGCCTTACATTTTCACGGGCCTGCGCATCGGCATTGGCTTGTCGTGGCTCGCCATCGTCGCTGCGGAAATGCTGATCGGTGGCGTCGGCATCGGCTTCTTCATCTGGGACGCGTGGAACTCCTCCCACATCTCCGAAATCATTCTCGCGCTCGTTTACGTGGGCGTCATTGGATTCCTGCTCGATCGCATGGTCGCGGCAATTGCGACGATCGTGACGCGCGGCACGGCCGCGAATTGAGGGCGCAATCATGTTTCCCTATCTGAAAATCGATCATGTCGACAAGGTCTTCGATCGCGGCGCGGCTGAAACAAAGGTGCTGAAGGAGATCACGCTCACCGTCGAGAAAGGCGAGTACGTCTCCATCATCGGCCATTCCGGCTGCGGCAAGTCGACGCTGCTCAACATCGTCGCGGGGCTGACGCGAGCGACGACCGGCGGCGTGCTGCTTGAAAATCGCGAGGTCAACTCTCCGGGACCCGATCGCGCGGTCGTATTCCAGAACCACAGCCTGCTGCCGTGGCTCACCGTCTACGACAACGTCAGGCTGGCTGTGGACAAGGTATTCGGCGCCACGAAGTCGCGCGCCGAACGCGATCAATGGACGCTGCATAACCTCGACCTCGTGCAGATGACGCATGCCAAGGACAAGCGGCCGGCGGAAATCTCCGGCGGCATGAAGCAGCGTGTCGGCCTCGCCCGCGCGCTCGCCATGGAACCGAAAGTGCTGCTGCTCGACGAGCCGTTCGGCGCGCTGGATGCGCTGACGCGCGCGCATTTGCAGGATTCCGTGATGGCCTTGCACCAGAAGCTGGAAAACACGGTCCTGATGATTACCCACGACGTCGACGAAGCGGTTTTGCTATCCGATCGAATCGTAATGCTGACCAACGGACCTTCGGCCCAGATTGGCGAGATTCTGGAGGTCCCGTTGGCGCGCCCGCGTAAACGCCTCGAGCTTGCGGCCAACCCAAGCTACCTCAAATGTCGCCAGCGCGTGCTCGAATTCCTGTACGAGCGCAACCGCTACATCGAGGCGGCGTAACGCGATGCGCGCGTTCGCACATGGAGAACGGCGATGACGGCTGAACAGGTCAATTTGGTCCAGGACAGCTTCGCGACAGTCGCGCCGATTTCGGGCAGGGCCGCCGAATAGACGAGACAATCTCCATGCCAAATGCCGTGGAGACCAAATGAGCACCTGACCCGCAGAGCAGCGGGCGGAACATCCGCAACGGCGCGGAGCGCTCCCGGAGCGGCGACGGCAACGCGGCGCCGCGACGGGAAACACTCGAGATCGGCGGAAACCCCGCCGGAACGAACGCCGATGGACGTGCAATGACCACCGATTTCACCGCGGAACAGAAACGCTACCTCGAAGGTTTCATGTCGGGCCTACAGGTGGCGCGCGTCGCCCGTAACCCCGTAGGCGCGGGTGCTGCGACGCTGGTGCCCGCAGCTCCTGCGGAGCCAATCGGGCCGGACGCCGCCCATATCAAGGCGCAGGACGCAACCGTGGCGAAGGGCGGCAAGCTCGCCGACCAGGAGAAATTCAAACGCGAGCTGCACCCGTTCGACGGCTACGCGCGATTGAAAACCCAGGCCGCGAACAACGAAGCGCCCAAGCCGCCGGACAATTTCCGCTGGCGATTCTACGGCCTGTTTTACGTCGCCCCGAACCAGGCTTCCTACATGTGCCGGCTGCGCATGCCCAACGGCATTCTCAAGCACTGGCAGCTTGGCGGCCTCGCCGACCTCGCGGCGCGCTATGGCGGCGGCTATTCGCATGTGACCACCCGCGCCAACCTGCAGATCCGCGAGATCGAG
>JBGPOB010000113.1:0-10827 GCA_041487815.1 Xanthobacteraceae bacterium
AGTCGAGCGTGCGGCAAGCCGGCACGACGCCGGTCGTTGGGACAAGGCCGAGACTGGGCTTCAGTCCGACGATGTTGTTGAGGGCTGCGGGAACGCGTCCGGAACCCGCCGTGTCGGTGCCGAGGGCGATCGGCACAAGGCCGGCCGCGACCGCGACGGCGGAACCGCAGCTTGAACCGCCGGGAATGAGCTTGGCATTAATGGCATTGCGGGGAATGCCGTAGGGCGTGCGAACGCCAACGAGACCGGTCGCGAATTGATCGAGATTGGTCTTGCCGATGACGATGGCGCCGGCCCGGCGCAGCCGCGCGACGGCAGTTGCATCCTCCAATGCCGCGTAGGCGTAGGCTTCACAGGCTGCCGTGGTCGGCATGCCCGCCACATCGATGTTATCCTTTACCGCGATTGGAATTCCATATAAAGGAAGGTCCGCCGTGGCCGAGCCTCCCAAGCGTTTTATTTCCGCCAGCGCCTCGGTCTCTTGTCGCAGATAAATGAAGACTGCCGGATCATCGTGCTCGCGAATGCGGCGGTAGGTGCGCGCGATCGTTTCTTCAGGCCTCGTCGTACCGGCCCGGTGGGCGGCAACGATAGATGCAACGGTTTCTGCCAAGCGCCGGTCCCCAGATCAGTTCTCTCTTTTTAGTGCAATTTTCGCGCGGAATCCCACCCATGTCAGCAGGGATCAGCGTCGCTTTCGCTTGCAACAGACAAAAAGGGCCACGAACAAGCGTGGCCCTCTCCGCAAACACTTTCGATCGCAACGTCACTCCGCTGGAACGGCAGCCGGTTCGGGTTTTGAAGCTGATAGTGTCACAAGCGCCGGCGAACGGCTCAAGGCGAATAGGAATACCGCGACGATAGCGTACGCAAGCGCCACTATCGGCATCACCGCGAAACCGACGGCTGGTCCATGCATGAATCCAAAGAAGCTCAGTACGGCTCCCGTGGCCGCGAAAGCCGACGCCTTGTCAAATTCCCGCTCGATGATAAAGACCGAAGTCGCCGCGAGCACGAGTCCGGTAAGAATCGCTCCGTTGCCAAGCACCGTGAGGCCCTGATACAGCACGCCGACATTGGCGAGTTTGTCGAGGCCGACTGCATCGGCTGTCGTTCCCGCCGCGCCGAGAGCGCCGTCCACCAGAACTTTCGCCCAAGCCGCGAGATGGGGTGTCAGCGCGAGGACGATGGCGGGTGCATGCTTCGTAGGTGTGGTCTGGAAGGCTTGCGCGCCGATTAGCATGCCGATGTAAAGCAAGATCGGCAGGATCGCTACAAGTGGGATCAGGTCGAGCAGAAGCGAGATGATGCCAAACCACGACAGCGCAATCACCATCAGGCCGGTCGCGGCTGAATAGCCGATTCGTCCACCCATCGCCTTCCAGCCGGGATGGCCGATGTAAACGGCATTGATGAACGGGTTACCCATCAGCGCGCCGATTAGACTGACAACGCCGTCAGCGGTCAGTACCTGCGTAGTTGGAAACGCGTCGCCGGCTGCTTCGGCGCTCTCCACATTGTCCATCGCCTCGACAAGGTCATAGACGCCGAATGGGATCGCCGTGACGAGGATGATGGCGATGAACTCAAAGCCGGAAAAGACGTGGCCGACTGCGGGGATCGGCACCGAGAAGCCGAGATTGGCGAAAGCGGCTCCGAGTTTCGCGACACTCATGCCACCGATGCCAAGCCCGAACAGGTTCGAGCCCCAGGCAATCACGGCCCCTACAATAATTGCAATCAGGCCAGCAGGAATACCCTTGGGATAGGTCACGCCCGCGAACCAGCTCACCAGGATGATGGCAAAGCAGGTCAGGCCGATAACGGGTGTCATATACATTTCAAAGGCTGGGCGCATTGAAATGAAGGCGATCGAGACGCCGGCAAGCGTTCCGAGGAGGGCAGCGCGCGGTGTGATTTTGCGGATGTAGGGCGCGATGAAACCGCCGAGCATCAGTATGAAACTCTGGATGAACACCCAGGTGAGGCCAGCTTCCCAGGCTTTGATCGGATCCTTGGTGCGCAGCAGGATCGGCAGCATGATCACGAAAGTCACGATGAACATGTGCGGGACGCTGACGCCCGAGGGCAAGGCACAGACGTCGCTTCGTCCGGTCCGCTGGGCGAGGCGGTAGGCCAGCCACGCGTAATAGAGCGTGCTGAGGCACATCATCAGCCCGAGCGCGGGCAGGATACGGCCGAACACCAGCGAGTCGGGCATCTTGAGCACGAAACGCAGCAGCGCCGTGATGGTGAGCATATTGACCAGGATGTTGGTGCCGAAGCCGAAGAAGGCGTTCCAGTCACCTGGCGTCCATAATTTAGGCATGTAGGCAGTCTTTGCATTCATCACGCATCCCCTATGCGTAGCGTCGTTGTTTGCCGGCGGCTTCAATTGCGGCGAGAAGACACCTTGAGCTGGAAACCCAGCCAAAGATGCCACCTTGGGCCTTGATCATGCGCAGGCCCATGTCGTGAAATTCCGGAAAGTATGAGGCGCAGCAGTCAGCCAAAACGATGCAGCGATAGCCGCGATCGTTGGCCTCGCGCACGGTCGTGTTGACACAAACTTCGGTGGTCACGCCCGCGACCAGCAGGTTTTCGATGCCATTGCGGCGAAGCAGGCCATCCAAGCCGGTGTTGTAAAATGCCCCTTTTCCAGGCTTGTCGATGACAATTTCACCAGCTTTGGGATACAGCGCCGGCACAATGTCATGGCCGGGTTCGCCGCGGATGAGGATTCTCCCCATCGGCCCCGGCGCGCCAATTCGCAACGTCGGCGACCCGCGTTCGATTTTTGCGAGCGGGGCGTCGGACAAGTCCGGCAAATGACCCTCGCGAGTGTGGATGATCGTCATGCCCAGGCGTCGGACCGCGCGCAGCACGGCCTTGTTTGGCGCGACAGCCGCCTGCAACAGAGAAACGTCATTGCCAAGCGTCTCGCCAAAGCCGCCGGGCTCGAGGAAGTCGCGTTGCATGTCAATGATAAGGAATGCGGTGCTGTCGAGAGCGATCTCGATGGCTTGCGGCTCCGCGTCCAGAACTAAATTCACGGCGATCCCCTTTGCGACGACGCCTGCCGCTACTTAAGCAAATCGTGTGCCATTCAACTTGGCGGAATTGCATGGAGATTCCCGTTTCGCAACGCGGCTCGCGGCTGACGCCAACCGTCGAGGACTTTGCTAGTTCTGTAAATTTGGCGGAGAGCTGTGGAAGTACGGTAGTGTCGGGTGCAGGGACTGGTTCGTCTCGCGTGCATGCCAATACGGTGCCTGACGAGTACCGATCGAATGGCGCCGGCGGACGATCTCAGTGGTGTGTTCTAGGCCAGTTGTGGTTGCGATCTCGGTGGCGCGACCGCAAGGTTCGCGTCAAGAAATCGCGCCGAAAGCCAGTCGTTACTCCCGGCAATGCACGCTTCTGGCAAGGCGTGTGCGCCCTGACGATCAATTGTCTATCGTTCCAGCAGGGCAAGCAATCCGCTGAGCAAGTCCTTCGGACGAGGAGGGCACCCGGCGATGTGCAAATCGACCGGTACGACCGCGTTGACGCCGCCGACCACGGCATAGCTACCGGCGAATATCCCGCCGTCGACGGCGCAGGCGCCGACGGCAACGACCCATTTGGGATCGGGCGTCGCACGATAGGTTCGCTCCAGCGCTTCGCGCATGTTTTTGGTGACAGGTCCCGTTACCAACAAGACGTCAGCGTGGCGGGGCGAGGCGACAAATCGAAAGCCAAATCGCTCGAGATCATAGAACGCATTGTTCAGTGCATGAATTTCCAGCTCGCAGCCGTTGCAGGAGCCCGCGTCCACTTCGCGGATTGACAACGAGCGCCCGAGCTTGCGGCGCGCGGCGCGGTTGACGGCGCCGGCGAGTTCAGCGAGCGCGTCGGTGTCTGCTCCGGCCGACGGCTCGGTCGCAGGCCTACGCAAAAGAGCATCAAGAAAGATTCTGCGCATGCGCAGGCCTCACAAATCGTGTCCGGAGTACGAGCAGTTGAACGACTTATTACACAGCGGAAAATCGGCAACGATGTTGCCCTCAATCGCGGCTTCAAGGAGAGGCCACTGAAACCACGATGCGTCACGCAAGTGACAACGCTCTACCTTGCCGTCCACGATGCGCACCCATGCCAAAACGTCGCCGCGGAACGCCTCGGTGAGGCCTAGCCCTTCGCTCAGAGCGGCACTCGGCTTCAGGTCGCTGCGTGCCTCGCCCGTCGGCAGTTGGTCGACGATCTGTTCAATCAGCGCCAGGCTTTGCTCGATTTCCCGAATACGAATCCAAACACGCGCATTGACGTCCCCTTCTTCAAGCATGGGTACACTGAACATGAGCCGATCATAGGGGGCATATCCGGGTGTACGGCGCGCATCGAAACCGCGGCCGCTGGCACGCCCGACATAGCCTCCGGCGCCGAATTGACGCGCCAATTGCTGGCGAACAATGCCAGTGCCGACGGTACGGTCCTGCAATGACGCGGTGTTGTCGTAGAGTTCGATTAGTCGGGGAAATAACCGTCGAATTTCTAAGAGCAGCGATTTGACGGCGCCTGGGCCGGCTGGAGCGAGTTCGACGCTGACCCCGCCCGGAACGATGCAGTCCATCATCAGGCGATGGCCAAAGCATGCGTCCGCCGCGCGCAAAACTCGCTCGCGCAGGATTCCGCATTGCGCATGCATGATTGCAAAAGAAGCGTCGTTGCATACCGCTCCAATGTCGCCAAAATGATTGGCGAGACGTTCGAGCTCCGCCATGAGCGCACGCAAGTAGATCGCGCGCGGCGGAACTTCAACTTCGAGCGCAGCCTCGACCGCCTGAGAAAAGGCCAACGCGTAGGCTACAGTGCTGTCGCCAGACGTCCGTCCAGCCAATTTCGTGGCTCTTTCGATCGAGGCGCCCGCCATCAGGCTTTCGATTCCTTTGTGCGCATATCCCAGCCTCTGCTCAAGGCGCACGATGGTTTCGCCGCTCGCCGTGAAGCGGAAGTGGCCAGGTTCGATAATGCCGGCGTGCACCGGCCCGACCGGAATCTGGTGCAAGTGTTCGCCTTCGGTCGGAAGGAATAAATACGGTTGCGCGGATGTAGATGCGCCGCGAGGTTTGCCGAGCGGTTGACTCACATTCCAGAAACCAAGGTCGAGCCAAGGCCGCGTGTCGGGCAGCCCGATCGGCTCCAATCCCCAAAGACTCTTAATTGCGCGTTCAAGTCGGTGTGCCGGAGGGTGAAGCGCGGCGACCGAAGGAAACGCGCCACCGCTACATTGGTACGTTACGACGGCAATTTCGCACGGCGTTTCCGTGATCAAGGCCATGTGCACGGCCATGGCGTCTCCCCACAGACCGAGCATCGTGGCGTCGCCGCCGGCTAATCGTTGAATGGCCATCTGCCACGTTTGTTCGTCGGCAATTACGCGCGGCCATGGCCGGTGTTCCGCAATCCTGCGGCCATTGTTGACCAATTCATTTAACGCCGACATTTTCGTTCCGGTGCCCTAGCCAAGCAGTTTCGCAATGTTTTGAAACCAGGTTACGATCGCGGTCGGCATGTAAACGCCGGCGGCGAGTACCAGCGCGAAATGTGCGAACATCGGCAGATACGAAGCGTTCGATTTCGCAACGGGGCCGCGCGGCTCCCCGAAGCAGATGCTGTTGAGCCGCAAAAACAAGGCCCCGAGAGCGAGAAGTATGCCGAGCACGAGCGGAATCGCGAGCAACGGTTCGCGCGCAAACGTCGAAGTTACGATCAGAAACTCGCTCATGAAAATCCCGAGCGGCGGCAGGCCGGCGATGGCGACGACACCCAACACGAGGCCCCAGCCCAGGACCGGGTTGGTTTCGGTTAGTCCACCCATGTCCGCAATTCGCTGCGTGCCCTTGACCTGGGCGATGTGTCCGACTGCGAAAAAGATGGCGGATTTCGTCAGCGAATGCATTGTCATATGCAAAAGCCCGGCAAAGTTGGCGATCACGCCGCCCATGCCAAACGCGAACACAATTATTCCCATGTGTTCGATCGACGAGTAGGCGAAAAAGCGCTTGATGTCGCGCCGGCGATACAGCATCAGGCTTGCGAATATCAGCGAGATCAGACCCATCACTACCATCAGCGGACCCGGTGCGAGCGCAGCGGGATTTGCCGCCAGCACCAACTTGAAGCGGAGTAAGGCGTAGAGCGCGACGTTCAGCAGCAGACCGGACAAAACCGCGGAGATCGGAGTCGGGCCTTCGGCGTGGGCGTCCGGCAGCCAGGCATGGAGCGGCGCGAGGCCGACTTTCGTTCCATAGCCGAGCAGCAGAAATACGAAAGCAACATTGAGCAATGCCGGATCGAATGACCCTGCGCGCGCGACGAGATTGGTCCACACCATGGCGTTTAGACCCTCGCCAATGACGGGTCTCGCCGACATGTACACAAGAATAGTGCCAAACAATGCAAGCGCTATGCCGACGCTGCCTAATATAAAATACTTCCAGGCCGCTTCGAGCGCCTCGTGCGTGCGATAGATTCCGACCATGAGCACTGTCGTCAGTGTCGCAAGTTCGATAGCAACCCACATGACTCCAATATTGTTCGCCGTTAGCGCAAGATTCATCGAAAACATCAGGATCTGATACATGGCGTGATAGAATCGCATGTATGCCGGGGTCAGGCGCCCGATCTCAAGCTCGTGGCCGATGTAGCTCGCGCTGAACATGCTGGTGGTGAAGCCGACAAACGTCGTCAGCAGAATGAAGACGTTATTGAGGTCGTCGACAATGAGGTAGGGACCCGGCTGCGGCCTCTCGACCAAAAGAGACAGCGCCGCCAAGAAGGTCAGGAAAGTCGCCAACACGTTTATTCGTGCAGTCAGCCGATAACCCGGCAACGCCGCAAGCACCGTCGCGGCAATGAGCGGAATCAGCAGCACGGCGTCCAGACCGTTGGAGATCATCCTTGCCCCCCACGGTAGCGATCGAGGGCCCCAATGTCGACGGTGTCAAAACGTTCGCGAATTCGGAACAGGAAAATTCCGATGACGATGAATGCAATGAGAATAGAAAACGCGATGCTGATCTCAACAACGAGAGGCATGCCCTTAGCGCCGGTGGCGGCCAGCACGAGGCCGTTTTCCAATGACATGAAACCCACGACCTGGCTCACGGCGTTGCGACGTGTCACCATCATCAAAAGGCCTAGCAATATGACCGAGAGCGCGAAAGCGAGGTCCTCGCGCGCCAAAGGGTCAGCATCTGCGGTTACCCGCAGCATGACTGTCATTGAAAGCGCCACCATGCCCATGCCAAGCAGCATCGCGGAGCCGATCCCGACGACTTTCTCGATTTCGCGATGAATGCCGAGCTTTATGATAATCCGGTGCAGCACCACCGGGATAACCGCCGCCTTGAACGTAAGCGCGATGGCTGCGGTCAAATAAAGGTGGGGTGCGCTCTGAATGTGGGCTTGCCAGGCCACCGAAATCCCGAGCAGCCCGGCGTGCAACGCGAAAACATTCAGGAGTGCGTAGAGGCGGTCCTGGTACAGCATGATGAAGCTGACCAGCACCAATCCGCCGGCGAGAAGATGGGCAATGTCAAAATTGAGATTGCTCACTACAAGCTCTCCGACACAAAGCGCAGCAAAGTTGCAAGCAGTCCAAGCATCAGCGCGGCACCCAGGAATTCGGGAACTCTGAAAACGCGCATTTTTGCGATGCTCGACTCGAATAACCCAAGCAAGACACCGCCGACGCCAAGCTTGGCGGCATAGGCAATGACGCCGATTATGAGCGCTTCCCATCCGCCGCGGGCTGGTGCCATGCCCCACGGCGCGAAGATGCATGCAATCAGAGATATGTAGAGCAAAAGTTTCAGCGACGCCGTCAGTTCGATCAAGGCAAGATGACGCCCCGAATATTCCAGCACCATTGCTTCATGCACCATCGTCAATTCAAGGTGCGTAGCCGGGTTGTCGACGGGAATACGTGCATTCTCCGCGATCGCGACCATGAGCATCGCGATGAGCGCGAGACCCAATGACACGCGCAGCCCGACTCCGGTTGAGGTCATGAAGGCGGCAACGGCTGAAAGCTGCGTCGACCCGGCAATAAGCGCCAGTGTGAACACCGTCATCAGGATTGCTGGCTCCGCCAACGACGCGATCATCACTTCGCGGCTTGAGCCAATACCGCCAAAGCTCGTGCCGACGTCGAGTCCTGCGAGCGCCAGAAAAAATCGGGCGCTTCCTAGAAGCGCGATGATGGCGATGAGATCGGCTGACCAGCTGAAGAGCAGCCCGGTGCGAAATGTCGGCACCAGTGCCGCGGCGACCCAGGTTGCGGCAAACGTCAGGTAAGGAATTGCACGAAACAGCCATGACGCGGTTTCAGCGAGAACGACTTCCTTGCGCACGAGCCGAAGGAGATCGCGATACGGCTGGATGATCGAGGGCCCCTGGCGCCGCATCATCCGCGCCTTGACCTTGCGCACGATGCCCGCGAGCAATGGCGCCAGAATTAGCACCAGCAGCATCTGCGCGCCCTGCTCCATGAAGTCGAGGATCACGGCCATATCGCGAGCACCAATAGCAATGTGACAAGCGAACCGAAAACAAGGCTGAGATATTGGCGGATGGTTAGGAACTGCAGCCGGTTCAGACGCTCAGTGGCGTAGGCCAGGCTTGCGGCAACAGGTGCGTACCCCAGATCCCAGACGAGATCGCGCATGTCGACGACAAGCCGGGCGGGACGCAAGTCGCCGGGCGGCGGCATTTCGCCGTGTTCTCGCGCGCTGAATACAATCGTGCCGAATACACGACGAATGGGCTGGGCGAAGCTGGTCGCGGTATATTGGGTAACTGTACTGGCGTCTGGATAACCGCAATCCCAGGCGGCGGAGCGCCGCAGTTTGTCCGAGGCAATACGATGGATCACATAGGCTGTCAGCAACCCGGCTGCCGTCATGAAAATGAATACGAGCAATCCGTTATAGGAGCTGCGGCCCTCGGCGATCGGTACGATGGATAGCCATTGCACGCCCGCCTGCGCGGGCACGCGGTCGCCAACCAGCGCTGAAACCGCCGGGCTCAGCGCATCGATGAAAAATCCCGGCACAATCCCGGCAATGAGGCAAAGCGCGGCCAAAATGAACATCGCGGCGAGTGAAAACGAATCCGTCTCGCGTGCGGTCGCAGCCTGTGGCGTTCGGGGGCGTCCAAGAAACGTAACGCCGAATGCTTTGACGAAGCAGGCCGCAGCAAGTGCGGCCGAGAGCGCGAGCAACGCACCCACCGAGGGAACCAGGAATTTTAGAGACCAGGATGGCAATTGCGGACTTAACAAGATCGCCTGGAATGTCAGCCATTCGGAGACAAATCCATTGAGCGGGGGCAGGGCTGATATTGCGGCGCAGCCCACAAGGAAAACAAACGCCGTTTGCGGCATGCGATGAATTAATCCGCCGAGACGCTCCATGTCGCGTTCACCGGTTGCACCCAGTACCGCGCCCGCGCCAAAGAAGAGCAGACTCTTGAACAGTGAATGATTGAAGACGTGCAAGAGCGCGGCGGTGAACGAAAGTGCCGCCGCCCATGCCATGCCATGCGCCTTGAAGGCCACCGCCAGCCCGAGCCCGATAAAGATGATCCCGATATTCTCAACCGTGTGATAAGCGAGCAAGCGTTTTAAATCATGCTGCATCAGTGCATAGAGCACACCCATCACGGTCGTGATGCCGGCAAGCGCCAGAATGACAACCCCCCACCACCACGCAGGCGAACCGATCAAGTCAAAGGCGATCCGAATGAATCCGTACACTGCGACCTTCGTCATCACGCCACTCAATAGAGCGGACACGTGACTAGGCGCGGCCGGGTGCGCTAACGGCAACCAGACGTGCAATGGCACAAGACCCGCCTTCGAGCCCGCGCCAATCAATATGAGGATAAGCACCAGCCCGGCTTGCCAGGCCGCCGGCGGCGCTTCACGGATGGCGGCAAAGGTGTAGGCGCCTTGCGGCCCAGCCAGCAGTCCGAATCCGAGCAGCAGCGCAAACGTGCCCAGGCCGGCCATGATCAAGTAGACATAGCCGGCATAGACATTGTCGTGCTCGCGATGGTGCGACACCACCAGAGCCCAGGATGTAAGCGACATGAACTCCCAGGCGACCAGGAATGTGAACGCATCATTGGCGATGATCACCGTATTCATGCCCGCCAGAAAGGCCGAATAGAACGGCAGCACGCGCTGCGGCGCCGGCTCGTGTCGCCCATATCCAAGCGCATAGAGACTTGCGGTAGCGCCGCCGAGGTTGATCACCACGAGAAAGAACGCGGACAGTGCGTCGGTGCGCAGATGCGCCCCGAGCCATGGTACGCCCAGTGGCAATTCCATATGTGATTCCGGTGGCAAGGCAGACACCAGCGCCGCGCCAGCGGCGAGTAACAAAATCGACGATATTATCAAGCAGGCGCTGTAGACGACAAAGGTTGCAATTGCGGCGCGGCTGATGACGATCGCGATCACAGTGACAGCGAGAAAGGCGGCAATTCCAGCAACGGCGATACCGACGGTCACGACGACGACTCCCTGAGCCGGACACCGCGACCGCCGCGGCTGCTTAATGCATTGTCGGAAATCAGTTCGATGCCGGCCATATCAAACGCGGCAACGAGTTTCATCAGCGAATCGACGTTGCCGCGCACGACCCCGTTGCTCCCTTCCATGCGCTGGATCGTGGGAAGTGACAGCCCCGATAATTCTGCAAGCTTGCGTTGGTCGAAACCGATCAGCGCGCGCGCCGCGCGCAATTGCGTTGCGGTGATCATTTGCCCGGAATCGCGTGC
>JBGPOB010000114.1:0-10757 GCA_041487815.1 Xanthobacteraceae bacterium
CAGCGATCTTGCCGGCGTCCTTGGTCGCCTGCCGCTGCGCGTCGTTGAAATACGCGGGGACGGTGATAACTGCCTGCTCGACCTTTTGTCCGAGATGAGCCTCTGCCGTCTCTTTCATCTTCTGCAGAATGAAAGCGGAAATCTGCGACGGTGAATAGTTCTTGCCATCAGCTTCGACCCAAGCGTCGCCATTGGAGGCGCGCGTAATCTTGTAGGGGACGAGCTTCTTGTCCTTCTCGACCATCGGGTCGTCGTAGCGCCGCCCGACCAGGCGCTTGACCGCGAAGATGGTCTTTTCCGGATTGGTGACCGCCTGGCGCTTGGCCGGCTGACCGACGAGGCGCTCGCCATCGTCGGTGAAGGCCACAATCGACGGCGTCGTGCGCATGCCTTCGGAATTTTCAATGACCCGTGGGGTCTTGCCGTCCATAACGGCGACGCACGAATTGGTGGTGCCGAGGTCGATCCCGATGACCTTACCCATGATCTGTCCTCTCATTGGCGGCAGGTCGGCGCGGGCCTTTTCAGCGCCCAGTGGAACGCCCGGATGGCTTTCAGGCCCGTCCAGTACGTTTCCGACCCCCTCGAGTTACGCTTCGCCGCAGCCCTGCGGCACTTCGGGTCATATAGGTTGACAGGCTAGGGCCGCAAGGCGGCAGGGCGCAATATTGCCAGCGTTAACAACGCCGACACAGCGACGGCGGCCGACCCAAGATCATTGCAGAGATCGTTCGAGCGCGCCCTCGCGGCAATCCTCCGGTACCTCGGGCGGCGGTGGCGGGATCTATCGAGGCCATTCGTTCCATGAATGGCCATTACGATGCGGGAAAGGCCGAACATCTCGGATCATATTGCGGCGGCACCCACCTTGGGACACCGGTGCAGCGGCCCATCCGCCTCGCGCATTCACGCTGAATTCACCACGCGACGTTGGGCTTTTATTAACTGGGCGTTCAACGGTCGAGGCACACCGCGCCGCGTGCATGAATGCGCAGCCGCATTGTTGCCGCCAAGGACTGCAACTGTAGCCCCGATCGCAATTCATGTTTTGCTCGATCAACCGTGCTCTTGCGGCTATGCCATACTGCGCCGAACCGCGGATACCAACACACCGCGCCGGTACGGGGGACCGATGAAGATATCAGCTGCGTGCTTCTTGTTGGCCGCCGCCATCTACCTGGCGGCGGGGTCACCCGCGCCTGCGGACGACGCGACCTATCCCAGCGGCTCGAAAATCGGGTTAATTCCTCCGGGAGGCTTTGTCGCGAGCGCGCGTTTTCGCGGCTTCGAGGACCAGACCAACAACGCGGCGATACTGATGCTCGAAATGCCGTCGCAGGCCTATCGAGAAGTCGACAAGGCCATGACGGCCGATGCGCTCAAGAAGCAAGGCGTTACCATGGAAAAGCGGGAGCCGATAACGCTCCCTTCCGGCAAGGCGCTGCTCGTCGTCGGCCGTCAGCAGGCGGACGGTACGAAGCTTCGCAAATGGATCCTGGTCGCCTCTACTCCGGATCTCACCGCGCTCGTGACCGCACTGGTTCCCGATGCAGCCAAGACCGTGTACACGGACGCCGCCGTCCGCAAGGCGCTCACCTCGCTTGTCATCCGCAGCAGCGTCCCGATTGAAGAGCAGATCAGCCTGCTGCCGTTCAGGCTGGACGAACTCGCCGGCCTGCGGGCATTTCGCGTTGAACCGAACACCGTGTTCCTGACCGACGGCCCGAAAGACACGCTTGAAGCAAGCGAACAATCGCTGCTCGTCGTTTCGGCCGCGATCGGCGGTCCATCGGAGACGCAACAACGTGATAATTTCGCCAGAAACCTATTGGCTGGACTTCCAGGATTCAAGAATGTCCGGGTTCAGGGAACCGACATCATCCGCCTTGCAGGGCAGCAAACTCACCAGATCTTGGCCGAAGCAAAGGACGTCAAGACCGACGCTGACGTAAAGCTCGTGCAGTGGCTGCGTTTCGGCAATGGGGCGTTCGTACGCGTCCTAGGAATAGCGCGCGCCGATGCCTGGGCAGCAGCATTTCCGCGCTTTCGCTCGGTGCGCGACGGTGTGGGCGCGCGGCAATAGGATCGAGATCAAGAAGCGGTCTGGCTACTTGCCCGATGCGCCACTGTTCGCTGGTGCGTCGACAGATTCCGACTTCGCTGCGCCCTTGGCAACGCCAACCAACGCCGGTCGCAAAATGCGATCGCCGATGGTGAATCCAGCCTGCAACACTTGCACGATCGTTCCTGTGGGAACGCTGGCGTCCTCGATCTCGAACATGGCCTGGTGCAGATTGGGGTCGAACTTCTGGCCCTGCGGCTCAAGCTTTTTCACGCCGTGCTTTTCAAGCACTTTGAGGAGCTCGCGTTCGGTCAGTTCGACACCGTCAAACAATACCTGGCCAGCCGCATCGGCCTGCGCCTTCCATTCGGAGCCGGTCGATTCCAAGGCGCGCCGGATATTGTCGCCAACACTAAGGACCTCTCGCGCGAACGATGCGATGGCGTAGCTGCGCGCGTCGGCAATTTCTCGCTCGGTGCGCCTGCGGAGATTTTCCATCTCAGCCAGGGTGCGCAGCAGCCGATCCTTCAGCTCAAGGTTTTCCTGCGAGATCGCGACCACAGGGTCGGGCGCCACCGTTGGCGGCGGCGGCGAATCATCGTTGGCAGCGGTCTCGGGGGGCGGCGTACTTTCCGTCATTCAGTCATCCTGTATACCACTCGAATGTCACGGATATTGAGATTTGCGCGCCAAAAATCAAGCGGACCTGTAGAATTCAGCCTCAACCGGTCAAAAGCTTGCTGACGACCTTGGCGGTATAGTCGACCATCGGGATGACCCGTGCATAGTTCAGTCGGGTCGGTCCGATCACTCCGATAGCGCCGATAATGCCGCCGGAGGCATCGTGGTAGGGCGCGACAATCGTTGACGAGCCGGACAGCGAGAACAGCCGGTTCTCAGAGCCGATGTAGATGCACACGCCATCTGCCCGCTCGGCACGGCCCAGAAGGTCGGTAACGCCGCGTTTGGTTTCGAGATCGTCAAACAGACGGCGTACACGCTCAAGGTCCTCAAGCGCCGTCAGATCGTCAAGCAGGTTGGCGTGACCGCGCACAATCAGCTTGCGCTCGTCGCTGGCGCCCCCGGACCAGCTTGCAAGGCCGTCGGCGATCAACCGCGTTGTCAGTTCATCGAGCTCGGCTCGGCCGGCCTCGAGCGCCTTCTCGAGATCCGCTTGCGCCTCCTCCAGCGTCTTGCCTCGGGCGTGCGCGTTCAGGAAATTTGAAGCCTCGGTCAGGGTCGCGGTCGGCAGCCCAATCGGAACGTTTAGAACGCGGTTCTCAACCTGGCCGTCGTCAGCCACCAGTACGACCAGCGCGCGCTCAGGTTCGAGGCGAACGAACTCGATGTGCTTGAGCCGAACGTTCGATTTGGTCGCCAGCACTACACCCGCCGAATGCGTCAGGCCCGACAGCAGTTGCGACGCCTCCGTCAATACCCCATCAACGGATTTGCCGGCGGCGGCAACCTGGACTTCGATCTTGCGGCGGTCCTCGGTGGAGAGGTCGCCGACCTGCATCAACGCGTCGACGAAAAAACGCAGTCCGGTTTCGGTCGGCAACCGCCCCGCGGATGTATGGGGGGCATAGACAAGGCCGAGCTGCTCCAAATCCTGCATGACATTGCGAACCGACGCCGGCGACAGCGTCATCGGTATGATGCGCGCGATATTGCGCGACCCAATCGGCTCCCCGGTCGCGAGGTAGCTATCGACAATGCGCCGAAAAATCTCGCGCGAGCGCTCATTGAGCTGCGCGAGACTGATCTGGGTCGAACCGATCGGAACGTTCTGGGACATTGCCTTGTGGAACCCGTTGAACCCCATGATTTGGCGATTTTGTCGATGGTCCGCAAGACGGCTCTTGTCGCCGGAGACCGGGCAACCTAAAAGCGGCGGCAACCACGCTTTTTTGACCGACCGGAGACGCAATGCGCCCGAGCCGCCGCCAACCTGACGAACTCCGCGCGGTGTCGATGGAGCGCGGAGTGGTCAAATATGCCGAAGGCTCGTGCCTGGTGAAGTTCGGCGACACCCATGTGCTGGTGACTGCCTCGCTGGAGGAACGCCTCCCACCCTGGCGCAAAGGCCAAGGCCAGGGATGGATTACTGCCGAATACGGGATGCTTCCGCGCGCGACTTCCGAGCGCACCCGGCGCGAAGCCACCGCCGGAAAGCAGGGCGGGAGGACCGTCGAAATTCAGCGGTTGATCGGGCGCAGCCTGCGTTCGGTGGTTGATCTCGTGGCGCTGGGCGAGCGGCAGATTACGATCGATTGCGACGTACTCCAGGCCGATGGCGGCACCCGCACCGCGGCCATTACTGGCGGCTGGGTCGCGCTTTACGATTGCATTGCGTGGATGAAGAAGCGCGACATGCTGCGCGCCGAACCGCTACGCGATCACATCGCGGCGATCTCCTGCGGAGTATTCGGCGGAACTGCGGTACTCGATCTCGATTACGCGGAAGATTCAGAAGCCGATACCGATGCAAACTTTGTCATGACGGGCGATGGGCGCATCGTTGAAGTGCAAGGTACTGCGGAAAAGGAACCGTTTAGCGAAGATCAGCTGCTCGCGTTGCTCGCGTTGGCGCGCAAGGGCGTCGTCAAACTCGTCGATTTGCAAAAATTGGCGGTGATGTGAACACCAGCGCGGCCGTGATTACGAATAGCGGCGAGCATCGGCGCGTTGCCGGCCGGCTGGTCGTTGCCACGCATAATCCAGGCAAGCTCGCGGAGATGCGCGAGCTGCTTGCGCCATTCGGCGTTGCAGCGGCATCGGCAGGCGAACTCAACCTTCCGGAGCCCGAGGAGACGGGAACGACATTTTCCGACAACGCGCGCATCAAGGCGCTGGCTGCGGCACACGCCGCGAACCTCCCGGCATTCGCCGATGATTCCGGGCTTGTGGTCGAAGCACTCGACGGCGCGCCGGGCATTCACTCGGCGCGCTGGGCCGGGCCGAACAAGGATTTTCGTCAGGCGATGAAACGCGTTGACGCATTGTTGCGTGAGTGCGGTGCGCTCGCCCCGGCGCAGCGTCGCGCGCATTTTGTGTCCGCGCTGTGTATCGCGTGGCCCGACCGGCATGTCGAGGAATTCGAAGCACGCGTTGAAGGGACGCTGGTGTGGCCACCCCGCGGCGGCAATGGCTTCGGATACGACCCGATGTTTCTGCCCGACGGTCACGAGCGCACTTTCGGCGAAATGGCGAGCAATGAGAAACACGCCCTTCCACCGCGCGGAAAATGCCTCTCGCACCGAGCTCGCGCCTTTATGAAGCTTGCGGAGGCATGTCTTGTCCGATAGCTCGACCTTCGGCGTCTACATCCACTGGCCATTCTGCCTGTCGAAGTGTCCCTACTGCGACTTCAACAGCCACGTCCGTCATGCGGCAATCGAAGAGCAACGCTTCGTGCGCGCATTCGCGGCCGAGATCGCCTCAACGGCGGCGCGGGCGCCAGGTCGCACGGTGTCGACGATTTTTTTCGGCGGCGGCACGCCCTCGTTGATGCAGCCGCAAACGGTCGGCGCGATTCTTGATGCGATCGGCAGACATTGGAGCGTCGCGCCGGACGCCGAAGTGACGCTCGAAGCCAATCCAACCAGCGTCGAAGCGACGCGATTTCGTGGCTACCGCGCGGCGGGCGTCAACCGGGTCTCGCTCGGCGTGCAAGCGCTCGATGACGACGCGTTGCGCGCTCTCGGCCGTATGCATACCGCCGAGGAGGCGCTCAACGCCGTTGCCATCGCACGCGGCGTCTTCGAGCGCTATTCGTTCGATCTGATTTATGCGCGCCCGGGCCAGTCACCGGCAGCGTGGCGCAGTGAATTGCTGCGCGCCATCGGCGAGGCCGCGGAACATTTATCCCTCTACCAACTCACCATCGAAGACGGTACGCCGTTCGCCGCGCTGCGCGCGGCCGGCAAGCTGGTAACACCCGACGATGATCTCGCGCGCGCACTCTACGATGTTACGCAAGACGTCTGTTCTGCACATGGCTTGCCGGCGTATGAGATTTCAAACCACGCGCGCGCCGGGGCGGAATGCCGGCACAATCTGGTCTATTGGCGCTACCATGAATATGCCGGCATTGGGCCAGGAGCGCACGGTCGCCTCGATCTTGACGGTACGCGCCACGCAACCGCGACCGAGGCCCGGCCTGAAAGCTGGCTGATGCGCGTTGAAGCGGCTGGCCATGGCCTCATCCGCGATGAACTATTGACGCGGGAAGAAATGGCCGACGAATTCCTGCTGATGGGGCTCCGCCTCGCCGAAGGCATCGAGCCGGACCGCTATGCAGCGCTCGCCGGACGGCAACTCGATCACACGCGCATTGACGCGCTCGCCGACCATGGTTTCGTCGAAAACACAGCGGACCGAAGGCTGCGCGTTACGCCCGCCGGGTTCCCGGTGCTCGACGCGGTGGTGGCAGACCTCGCGGCTTAAATTTAAGTACCTGAGCCGCCGAACGATCGCGGCGCGGGCGCGATTACCTGTCCGCCCTGCGGGGTCACGCGCAAGACTGCGAGACCGCGCTGGTTGGTGCCATCGGGGCGGAACCGAAAGACGCCGTCGATACCCGCAAATCCGGACGCGTTGGTCAGGACTTCGTTGCTCAGGCCACGTGGACCCTGAGTCTTGACCAAGGCTGCGACCAGTGCAACCGCATCATAGGACAACGTGGCCGCGCGCGTGGGTTCGTGAGCATAACGAGCGCGATAGCGGGTCGAGAACGAGCGAAAATTGTTGGCGCCGCCGGTATCCGGCCCGACGTACCAGCCGCCCTGAAGCGCGGTATCGCCGAAAATTCGGGAGTCTTCCCAAAGGCCCGTGCCCAGCAACTGCAATCGGCGCAAATCAACGCCGCCGGCTGCAAGCGCCTGGGCAACAGCAGGGACCGCATCGCCCTCGCCGGGGAGAAAGAGCGCGTCGGCGCTCGCGGCAGCCTGCACGATCGTCTGAACGGCCGCCTGCATGTTGCTGCGGTCCGACGGATATCGCGCGAGCGCGACGACGCGGCCGCCCTTGCGCGCCACATATTGGCGGAATTCAGCCTCAACCACCCCGCCGTAGGCATTGTCCGGCACAAGCGCGACAAACGAGCGCTTGCCGCGCGAAATCGCGTAGTCAACGATGCGGTCGACATCGGATTCGGGCAGGAAGCTCAGAAGATAGACGCCGCGCGTCGCGACACTGGCGTCGGTCGAAAACGCAATCATCGGCACATTGCGTGCACGCGCGGCCTGCCCCGAGACTTGAACCGATTGCGCGAACAAGGGACCGAGAATGATTTCGGCGCCTTCGTCCAGCGCCTGCTGCGTCGCCTGTTGAGCACCCTGCGACGTGCCACCGTCATCCTTCGGCAGCAATTGGATATCAGGATTGTTGAACTCTGCGATTGCGAGCTCGGCGGCGTTCCGCATCGACTGGCCGACCTGCCCGGCATTGCCGGCAGCGCTCAGTGGTAGCACCAGCGCAACCTTCACTTGGCCGGCGCCGATCGCCGCCGGCTGTTGCACTGGCGGCGGAGGCTCACTGCCGCGAAAGAAATCGCCGACGGGATTATTGCTCCCTGCGCAGGCCGAAAGTGTCAGCGCCGCGCCGGCGAGAATCGCCACGCGCACCCGCGAAACTGAGAAACTCAGCCAGGCGGCCCTGAAACCACGAAACATGGCTGGTCTCCAAGACATGGCTGGTCTCCAAGAATAGACGCGCGCCAGGCTAGGACGGCAATCCAACATATTGTCGGCGAATGGTTAACCAAATCACTAGGATCGCTGAAACCTGTCGCATGACCCGCCAGCGCCCGGGCGCTAAGGTGCGGCAATGCCCGAAGATAACCGGCACGACCATCGGATATTTTTCCTAGAGGGTCACCCTGTCAAGGTGCCGCCTCTCGGTCCGGGTCTTTATCTCGTTGCGACACCCATCGGAAATCTTGGCGATATTACGCTGCGCGCGCTCGAGACGCTGGCCGCCGCCGACGTTGTCGCTTGCGAAGATACGCGCGTAACCCGAAGGCTGTTTGATCGCTACGGCATCACAACGCCGCTGACGCCCTATCACGACCACAATGCCGCATCCGCGCGTCCCAAGTTGCTTAATCGACTCAAGGCCGGCGCCGCCATTGCGCTGGTCTCGGATGCCGGAACGCCGCTGATCTCGGACCCCGGTTATAAGCTGGTGCAGGCGGCGCAGACTGCCGGCCACGCCGTGACCGCCATTCCGGGTGCATCGGCGGTAGTAACCGCGCTCGCGGTGGCGGGTTTGCCGACCGACCGGTTCTTGTTTGCGGGATTTTTGCCGGCAAAGCAGGCCGCGCGACGAACGCGGATAGCTGACGTTTCCAACGTTGTAGCAACGCTCGTGTTCTACGAATCCGGGCCAAGACTTGCCGCTGCGCTAGCCGATCTCGCGACGGCGCTGGGACCGCGCGAAGCTGCAATCTGCCGCGAACTCACAAAGCTACACGAGGAAGTTCGCCGCGATGCGTTGACCGCGTTGGCCGATCACTATGCTCAAGGAGGCGAGACGCGTGGGGAATTTGTCATCGTCATCGCCCCCCCGGACGAGGAGCTTGCCTCGCCCGCCACGGAGGATATCGATATGTTGTTGCGACAAGCGCTCACGGCCGCGTCGCTCAAGGACGCGGTCGCACAAGTGGCCGACACCACCGGCCAACCTCGACGCGAGATTTACCAACGCGCACTTGCACTGGTGAAGGACAATGGTGAGGCCCGCTGAACGCCGCCCGCTACGCAGTGTCGAGCCCGATCCAAAGCGCACGGCAGCGTTTCAGACTGGCATTTCGGCGGAAAGTCGTGCCGCGGCGCTGCTGGTCATAAAGGGCTACCGCATTCTTGCGCGCCGCTACAAAAGTGCTGCGGGTGAAATCGACATTGTGGCTCGCCGACGCGGCGTGATCGTATTTGTCGAGGTCAAAGCCAGGAGACGCTATGACGATGCCGCCGAGGCGGTGACCGAGCGCCAGCAGCGGCGCATCATCGGTGCGGCGGAATGCTGGCTTGCGGGACGTCCGCAGGACGCCCAGGGCGACGTTCGGTTTGATGTCGTACTAGTCACGCCAGGCAGGATACCGCGACACATTCCCGCCGCCTTCGATGCGGGCTATTAACGCCGATAGCGAGCAATGCTCTCCGTGGCATGACCGCACGCTATTCAACCAGTGCACTACTTCTGATATTGGCTGATCTAGATAGAAGCTCGCGCATCATCGGCACACTTGATCTGTTGAGACGCTGAACCGGCACACAAGACAACCATGGCCCTCAAAGTCGCCGTACAGATGGACCCGATCGAGCGGATCAATATCCGCGGCGATTCGACCTTTGCATTGTTGCTTGAGGCACAGCGACGTGGCCACGTCCTATCCTACTATACGCCCGACACCATGGCGCTACGCGACGGCAAGGTGTTCGCGATGACCTGGCCGCTAACGGTGCGCGACGAAGTCGGCAATCATTTTACGCTTGGCGACGGCACGCGGAGCGAGCTCACGATCTATGACGTCGTGCTGATGCGACAAGACCCGCCATTCGACATGGCCTATATTTCGGCGACCCATCTGCTGCAGCGCATCCATCCGAGCACCTTGGTCGTCAACGATCCCGCGCACGTTCGCAATGCGCCGGAAAAAATGTTTGTGATGGAATTCCCCGACCTGATGCCGCCGACGCTGATCACGCGCGACCTAGCGGAGATCAAGGCCTTTCGCGTCGAGCATGGCGAAATCGTCATGAAGCCGTTGTATGGCCACGGCGGCGGCGCCGTGTTTCGTCTCACCCGCGATGATCTCAACTTCGGCTCGCTCTACGATTTGTTCGCGACCAGCTTCCGCGAACCGTGGGTGGCGCAGAAGTTCCTGCCTGCGGTGAAGCACGGCGACAAGCGCATCATTCTCGTCGACGGCGTATTCGCCGGCGCGGTCAATCGCGTGCCGGCGCCGGACGATCTGCGTTCCAACATGGCGCGTGGTGGCGCGGCCAAGGAAACGGAACTGACGGCGCGCGAACGCGCAATCTGCGAACGGCTGGGACCGGAATTGCGAAAACGCGGCCTTCTCTTCACCGGCATCGACGTCATCGATGGCTATCTCACGGAAATCAACGTCACATCGCCGACCGGCATCCGCGCCATCCAGCGGCTGGGCGGGCCCGATATCGCGGCGCTGATTTGGGACAAGATCGAGCGCATGCGATCGAGGTAACGGTGCCCCCTACTCCGCTGCATACGCACGCTGCCCCGGCAGACTAGATTGAGGCCGGCTGCTGCCGCCGCCGATGACGAACGCCAGGCTCGGCCGTGCAAATCGGGCGTGCCGCACCTGCCAGATCAGCGCCTCTATGTCCGAGACGACAAATTGGGCCGCGATGCGCGCCTGTTTCAACTCGATTTCCGCACATTTCACGTCGATTATCGAAACCTTCCGACGATCCGCAACCGTACGAATCGTCGTTTTGTTCTACAAATGTTCTTGCGTTTTGTCGGGGATTATCACTTTGACAAAGCAAGCACAACAGCTAGATACGCCCGGACAGGGCAGCGCCGCTAAGCGTCCCCGAGCGAGCATCCCTATGTTTCAAATTGGGGACGTTATGGCTCTGCCGACGTTACCGCACGATCGAATAGAAAATTCCCGTCCTGCCGACGTTTCCAGAAAGAAAACTGCGGG
>JBGPOB010000115.1:0-10716 GCA_041487815.1 Xanthobacteraceae bacterium
CAGCACGGCAGGCAGGTAGCCCGGCCCCATTTTCGTCGCAGCACCGAATGCATAGACGCGGCCGAACCACGCGGCCGCGAAGCCAATGGAGAGGAACAGGAGTCCGGCCCAAAAGTCCTGCGGATTTCTAATGCGTGTCACTGAATTGCACCCCCAATACTCGATCGCGCCGCTGGATGATCGCCAACAGCGAACCACCGGCACGAAAGCATCCTCGGCCAGCGTCCGCAGTCACCCCGACGGCGCTCCAACTTCAGGGCGCAAAGCGCATTTGAACTCAAAGTCGTTCCATTCTTGCCAAACGCGCTCCAGCCTTCAGCCTCCGTTCGTCGCGCTATTGTACCTCGATATTCGCAAGCTTGACCGCGTCGGCCCATGCCTTGAGCGCGATCTCGAATTTCTTCTTGTATTCGTCAGGCGTTCCGACCCATGGCGTTGCGCCCTGGCTGATCAGGAATTTCTGGGTATCGTCCGACCGGGTGATATCGTTCGTCCATTTGCCAAGCTTGTCGAGAATGTCCTTTGGCGTTCCGGCCGTAGCCCAGACGCCCCACAGCGCGACAATGTCGCCGGTTGCAGCGCCGGTGAGTTCCTTCAGCGTCGCTACGTTGGGCAGCGACGGAGACCGGGTGTTGGAGGCAGTGGCGAGAAGCTTGATGCGCCCTTGCTTGGCCTGACCGGTGGCAAACACCACATCGGCGAACGCGAAGTCGATCTGTTTTGCGGTAACGTCCTGGATTGCAGCTGAGGTCGCCTTGTATGAAACCCTGGTTGCCTTAGCGCCGACTTTCTCGAGGTAGATCTCGGTCGTCGCCAGTGCGCTGGTGGTGGCGGTTCCATAGGTCGCCTTGCCGTCCTTCGACTTGATGAAGGCGGTAAGCTCGGCGATTGAGTTGATCGGCGAGTCCGGCGCGACCGCAAGGACGAAGGGCGTCTCGGCGAAGCCGACGATCGGAACGATGTCCTTGGTGACGTCCAGCGGCATTTGCTTGAACACGCTCGCATTGCCGGCTGTGGTCACGGTCGAAGCCAGCAGCAACGTGTAGCCGTCCGGCTTCGCCTTTGCCGCCGCGTCGAGCGCGAGGTTTCCTGATGCGCCGACCTTGTTCTCGACGATGTAGTTGCCGCCGGTGACCTTGGCGAGTTTGTCGGCATACCAGCGGGCGATGATGTCGGCGCCGCCGCCGGCGGCGAAGCCAACTTGAATTCGCACCACGCGGTCCGGATATTCCGCCCTCGTCGCGGTGGAGGCGAGGGCGAGCGTTAGCAACGTAATCGTTGCCAGTGCGCAGGCCGTTCCGATCAATCGCAAGAATTGTTGCGGCACGTTGTCACTCCTTGATCTCGGGTTCAAAATTCGACGAAAGCAGGAACCGGCCATTGCGGTCCGGTCTTCGCCAGTCAGACTTCTTCCTTCCACTTCGTGATTGGGTTCGGCAACTTCCGGAAGATCATTTCAAGCTTACCCGGAATTGGTACACACAGGCCATGGCCGGCGCCGTGCCGTTTATCGGCAGATGCCTTGCTGACAAGCCGATCATCGCACGTTTCCTGCGGTGGGGCGCGTCGCCGCCACATCGCTATTTTGTTCGGGGGTGCAGGCAATCCGCAAGGCGACACTTCCGCGCGCCGACACAGCGCTCGGTGGGGTCACAAATACCTGTGGCTTACTGATGCTTACGGGTTCTTTGGGAAACCAGCTCCGCAGGAAATTGCAGCTGGCCAAATGCTCACGTGCGATATGCGCGAGCCGGCCGAAGCGGACAAGGCGACCAATGCCGGATTGCCGCATGGGGTCGGCACCTGAACTCTGCTCGCCCGACTGGCCAGTGCTTCCGACGTGCGCGCGATTGAAATTGACCTACAATCAGAAATATCATGGTCCCGAATGCGAGCATACGTACCGATATTGTGCTGCTGGGCGGCGGACATGCCCACGTGCATGTGCTCAAGGCTTTTGCGATGCGCCCGGAGCCGGGCGTCCGGCTGACGCTGATCGCCCGCGACCTGGAAACGCCCTATTCGGGAATGGTGCCGGGGCTGATCGCCGGGCTCTACACGCAAGAGGCGGCGCAAATCGATTTGATGCGGCTATGCGCGGTCACAGGCGCGCGCCTCATCCATGCCGAGGCCGTCGGGCTCGATCGCGCTGCCAGGCGCGTGCTGCTCGCCGGCCGCCCGCCGATCGCCTACGATCTCGTTTCGCTCGATGTCGGCATCGCGCCGGACCTTTCCGGCATCAACGGGGCGGAATACGGCATCGCGGTCAAGCCGATCGGTTCGCTGCTGCAAAAACTCGACAAACTGCTGGCCCGCTGCAAGGCCGCCGACGGGCCGCGGCACATCGCCGTCATCGGCGGCGGCGCGGGCGGCATCGAACTCATGTTGTCGGTGCGCTCCAGAATTCTCGCCGAAGCAGAGGCCGGCCAACGTCACGCGTTCTCGTTCCGGTTGGTCACCGACGGCGACATACTTGCGACGCATCATAGACGCGCTCGCGACATCTTCCGCCGCCTGCTTTCCGACCGCGGCATTGCATTGCACGAGAATTGTCGCGTGCATGGCATCGCGCCCGGCCGGCTGATGACCGGCGGCGGCGAATTTTCCGCCGATGCGGTGCTGATCACCACCCAGGCCGCCGCACCCGAATGGTTTGCAAACACGGCGCTGGCCCTCGACGAGAATGGATTCATCGCCGTCACCGCGACCTTGCAGTCCACCAACGATCCCGACGTGTTTGCGGCGGGCGATTGCGCCGCGCTGGCGACGTCGCGCGAGAAGGCCGGCGTTTATGCCGTGCGCGCCGGCCCGTCGTTGGCCGATAATTTGCGCCGCCGCATACGCAAGCAACCGCTGCGCGACTGGCACCCGCAACGGCGACATCTCGCGCTGATCTCGACCGGCGAGCGCTATGCCGTCGCCTCGCGCGGCGCGATCGTCGCGAGGGGCGCGTGGCTGTGGGTTTTGAAAGATTGGATCGACCGGCGCTGGATGCAAAAATATCAGGAGATCGATCCGGCGCGCATGCCGGCAATGGCGGCAACAACGCCCGTGCCGACGCCGGAGGAGATGCGGTGCGGCGGCTGCGCCGCGAAGGTGGGGCCGGGCCCGCTGTCGCGCGCGCTGGCGCGGCTCGATCCGCCGATTTCCACCGTCGGCGTCGTTGTCGGACTCGATGCACTGGACGATGCCGCAGTCGTCGCGGTGCCGGGCGGCCAACACCTCGTCCAGTCCGTCGATTTCTTCCGCGCGTTCGTCGATGACCCTTACGTGTTCGGCAAGATTGCGGCCAACCATGCGCTCAACGACGTTTTCGCCATGGGAGGAACGCCGCGTCACGCGCTCGCCATCGCCGTCGTGCCGCTCGGCGATCCGGGCAAGGTCGAAGAGAACTTGTTTCAGTTGCTCGCTGGCGCTCGTGCAACGTTCGATCGTGAAACGGTCGCGCTCGTCGGGGGACATTCGAGCGAAGGAAGCGACTTGGCCGTCGGTTTTTCAGTAAGCGGCGAAATCGCGCCGGAAAAAATCCTGCGCAAGGGCGGACTCAAGGCCGGCGATGCGCTGATCCTGACCAAGCCGATCGGCACCGCAACCCTGTTTGCCGGTGCCATGCGTGGCCGCGCACGAGCGCCCTGGATCGTGGCGGCGCTTGACGAGATGCAGCGCTCGAACTGCGATGCCTCACGCATCCTGGTCGCGCACGGCGCCAGCGCGATGACGGATGTCAGCGGATTTGGCCTCGCGGGGCACCTCGGCGAGATGCTGTCGGCCAGCGGCGCGGATGCGGCGGTCGATCTGTCCGCGATGCCACTTTACGCGGGCGCATCCGAACTGGCGCGCGCCGGCGTTGCATCCTCGCTGCTGCCGGAAAATCTGACGCTGGCCGGTCTGCTGCGCGGCGCCGGCGATGAGGCAACGCGCGCTTTGTTGTTCGACCCGCAAACCGCAGGCGGGCTGCTCGCCGGGATCAGCGCGGATCGCGCGCAAAGCTGTGTCGCCGCGCTTCGCGCGGCCGGCTACGCCTCGGCGTCGATCATCGGCCACGTCGGCCGGCTCGGACTCGCGCCGCCGGACGTGACCATCTCGATCATAGGCGGCTTCCGCCAGAGCACATCCCACTAGAGTTGCACCATGCTCCAATCCGTTCGTCCCCGCGAAAGCGGGGACCCAGAGCCGGATTTCTACCATTCCATTGCTGGATTCCCGCTTTCGCGGGAATGAGCGGACCGCCAGGAAGGCTCTGCGCGTGCAGGACGTGCGCCAACGCGGCTCCATGTGCATACCGCGATGCAATCGCGAATCTATTTTGGGTGCACCAACGCCGCGCCCTTCGACAGCGGCTGCACCGAGCGCTCGTAGATCGCGAGCCAGCCTTCCTCGGAATGTTGGTCGACGAGTTTCAGCTTGGCGCGCCGAGCCGCGAGTTCAGTCGCGGGCACATCGAGGTCGATGGTGCGCGCCTCGGCATCGATGACGATGCGGTCGCCATCGGCAACAAGGGCGAGGGGCCCGCCGGTCGCGGCCTCGGGCGTGACTTCGCCGACCACGAGACCCTTGTTGACGAGACCGGACAACTGGCCATCGGTGACGAACGCCACGTCGGCGCCAAGGCCGGCACCGTCGAGCGCAAACACCACCCGCGACGCCATGCCCATGCCGGGCCCGCCGCGCACGCCGAGCCCGCGCAGCACAACCACGTCGCCGGGCACGATCTTCTTTTGCTTGAGCGCCTCCATGGCTTCGTCGGGGGAGGAAAAGCAGCGCGCCTTGCCGGTGAACTGCAGCTTTTTGTCAACCCGCAGGCCGAGTTTGATCACCCCGCCGGTCGGCGCCAGGCTGCCGCGCACGATGACGATCGCGGCCTTGTTGGACAGCGGACGCGACAGCGGGCGGATCACCTCTTCGTCCTCGACCTTCGCGTCGCGCAGGTTTTCGCCGACGGTCTTGCCGCTGACCGTAAGCGCGTTCGCGCGCACCATCGGCCCGAGCTGCTTGAGTACCGCAAGCGCGCCGCCCGCGGCTTCGAACGCCTCGATCGAGGTGTCGCCGATCGGCCGCACCGCGGCGAGCACCGGCACCTTCCGCGTCAGCTCATCGAACAATTTGTAGAAGTCGAGGTCGCTGCCGGCTTCCAGCGCGGTCGCCTGCAGGTGCTTGATGCAGTTGATGGAGCCGGCCACTGCCAGCACCGCCATCGCGGCATTGGCGAAGGCGTCGGGCGTGAGGATCGCGCGCGGGCGCAAATCCTCGGCCACCATCTCGACGATGCGGCGGCCGGATTTCTTGGCGAAGTCCACCATGCGCTTGGAGTTGGCCATCACCGGCGCGCCGCCTGGCAGCGACATGCCGAGCGCCTCGCACACGATATGCATGGAGTTGGCGGTTCCCATGCCCGAACAGACGCCGGGGCCACTGATCGCGTTCTCGCTCATGCCGAGGAGATCGTCGAACGAGAGTTTTCCCGCGATGTGATGGCCGGCGCCAAGAAACACCTCTTCGATGTCGACATGGTGATTGTGGTAGACGCCGCTTGGCTGGTAGCCGCCGATGACGAGCAGCGTCGGAATGTTGAGCCGCGCCGCCGCCATCAGGTGGCCCGGCACGGTCTTGTCGCAGGAGGTCAGGCAGATCATGCCGTCGAGCTTGGCACCCTCGACCTGGGTCTCGATATCGTTGGTGATGAGGTCGCGCATCGGCAAAATAAAGTTGCCGCGATGGCCGGCGCTGTGAATGAAATCGCTCGGCGCCGTGGTGCGGATTTCGAACGGTAGGCCGCCGGCCTCGCGGATGGCTTCCTTGACTACCTTGGCCACGCCGTCGAGATGGGAAAAGCAGATCGCCAGTTCCGACGAGGTGTTCACCACCGCGATTTTTGGCTTCTCCATGTCCTCGTCGGTGAGGCCCAGCGCGCGCCATTGCGCCCTGCGCACGGCCCAGAGCGAGGTGCCTTTTTCGTAATTGCTGCGCAGTTCGCGTTTCATGGAAATCCTCTGATGCCGAGGCCCCTTAGACTCCTGCTAATCCTGAGTGAAGGCAATCCCCAAGCTATACGGATTCTATGAAGAGTAGCTATCGGGCGACTCGACTCTACAGCCGAGCTACCCAAGCGCCGATTTCTGCAAGGACTTGCTCAAAGGTTGGTTTGTCACCGTAATACAAGGAGGTGCTCTCGGTGAAAGCCTTTGCGTATGACTTACGGGTTTCTGCATCCGTCAGGATGAAGGCTTGGTTTTCCGCAATGTTGAGGTTGTCGGCTTGACGAAAACGCTTGGTCTTATGGGCCTTGTACTCGTCCGTGCCGATGAACTTCTGGACCTCCGACCGTCGAAGCAAGCTATACACATCGTAATAATGCCGTATGAAGTTGATGGGGAATTCCTTCGACTCTTGCTGCTGGCGAAACTTCGTCGAAATGGTCTGTAGCTTCTCAACGAATGTGTGGCCAGGATCGTAGCATGCTACGCGTTTGGCGCGGTTGTCGATGATAAGCACTTTACTGGCCGCGTAATCATACAGCCACGAACTGATATCCGTTGCGGTGTTCGGCGTCACGTCGTCGAAGCCGACCTCCAGCAACACTCCAGGCTTAAGACCATCCATAGCCTTCGCCGTCGTTTTGTAGAAAAGCCGAATCCCGCCGCTGAAGAAGTCCTTATTGTCGAAGGCCGTATCACGCTCGACTTTCTGGATGCCGTCAATTCGGATCGATTGGGCGAGCCAATCGTAAAATTCCTTGCGACTCTGCACATGCGCTGGCTTGGTCTGATTGCGGGCCGTCTTTACTTCCCGATCGGCAGGAGGATCGATGCGAATGTCGATATCTTCTGAGAACCGATTGATGATTTGAAAGCCTTTGGAAAGCGATGTCCCGCCTTTCAACTCGAACTTCATTTTCAATTGTTGAAGGCCATAGAGACAATGCATAATCCAGTAGTCTTTTTCGACTAGTGCGGGGTCAATGGACTTTTCTTGTGCGACGATGCGGATCAGTTCGAAAAATTCTGGATGATTGTGAAGATAGTCAGGCGACATGGGGCGCTCCATGCTCCTTCAGCGCCTCGGAAAAATATTTCCTCGTTCGCACATTGCCATAGTCGCGCGCAGCCCGCTGCAATCGCGGCATGTTATATGACGCGACACGTTCTTTCACACGTGCAAGCACTTCTGTTTGACTCTCGGCAAGCCGATCCAGGTTATTAACAAAGTCCACCAACAAAAATTCTTTGCTTAGCGTTCTGGGAAAAGTCGGTTTTACGCGAAAATCAAACGTGCGTCCGCCCAAGGAGAAATTGCCATGTCGCTTGTGATTATACACAACGGTTTTGTCGTAAAGCTGGGTCGTGCCGACACCCAAGCTGTTGTAGGCATTGGGCGACGCCACAAGGAACCGACGATCCTTCAGGAAGGCCCCGACTAGCTTCTCGTCTTCTGCTGGCGCCTTACCAAACACAGTCTCCTTCGGGTATGCATAGAGACCTCCCGCCAACTTGGTGAGCGTACCATCGTCCACCAATTGCTTAAGGTGTCGGTCGACGGCATTCGACCAGTGAGCTAACTCCTCGCGCCGGTAGACCTGTCCGGGCCGTAGATGTTTCTTGAGTTCCTGAAGCTTTGTCATGTCCACAATATAGGGAAAAGCTAGGAATTCTGCAAGTATTTTCATTGAAATTTCATGCACAAATACAGCGCAAGTCATTGATAAATTAGTATTTTTGAGATATAATAGATGATACGGATATATGGTGAGAAAAATGGAAACGCGATAATCCAATCGACGCCAAGCGGCCAGCCATTGGACTAAGCAAGCCAGGCTAACGATGCTTCTTGGCAACCCTTGCGGCCAATGCGTCTGGTGCGGCCGCCTCGGAAATCTTCAACATCGTTCGGTGCAGCTTGCGCGGCCTTCACATCAGGAAGCGCTCTTGGCCTGCACTCGCTTCGTTATTTCAACGATGCCCCTGTCAGCATCGACCTTGACCCAGTCGCCGGTCTCGATCACCGTGAGCGGATCCTGATCCAGGTCCGTGACGGTGGGCGAGTGGGTGACGACCGCGCCGAGCGCGGCCTTGGTCGTCATCTTCACGAAGATCATGGCCTTTGGGGCAACGCCGTTGAGCCGCGTCATGTGGAAATAGGCGGAGTAGCCCGACGAACCCTTCGCCCCTGGAAACACCAGGACCTTGTCCTTGAAGCTGACGCCGCGCAGCTCATGGCGGCGTTCGATCACGGTGCCTTCGCGCTCGTTGATGCCGCCCCAGCCGGAGATCGTGTCGCGCGTCACCAGCGCCTCGCCCTCGGCGACGCCGCCGACGACCTTGCGGCCATGCAGCACGATCTTGTTATTGACGTGAACAGCCGCGGTCATTGCAGCCCTCCATTCCAGCGCCCCGTCAGGCCGGCCTCGACGCATTGCTTGACGGTGCCGAACCAGACCGGGAGGTTGAGGATCGCGGGCAGATAATGCGCCTGTTTCGCCGAGTCGGTCGCGATCACGCGCGTTCCTTTCGGCGCGTAGCGCGAAATCGCCGGGCAGGTGTCGCTCATCACCACGCCGCCGGCATCTTCGATCATCTTGACATAGCCGTTGCGTTCGGCGACTTCGCGCAACGCCCGCGGCGTGTGCACCCACATCTGCGTGTTCGACGACAATTTCTTTCCTTCGAGCAGCGAGGCGATGAGCCAGATCTGCTCGATGGCGTTGTGCGGGCAGCCGAGCATCACGAAATCAACGTCGCGCTCGCTCGCGCAGTTGAGGTTGTCATAGGCGAGCTTTCGTTCCGCCGCGCCGTAGCGCAGCTTGCCGACGATCTTGTTTCCGCCGAACGCCTCGTCGCGATCGCGTGCTTCGGGCGTCACGCCCGGCACATGATACATTTCCACGCCGCCGGAGGACGCTGCCGCTGCGCCGAAATGCTTGAACTTGATCAAGCTTGGCCTGGAAAGCTTGCCGGTCAGCACCGGTATCTCTTCCTGCACGATCTCGCCCAGCCAATAACCCAATAGGCCGTAGTCCATGATGTCGTCGACCTCGACGTCAACCTCGACGAGATGCGTGCCGCGGCGATTGTCCGCGATGTGGTAGCCCCAGTAGGGGATGCGGCCGGTGAGCGCGGCGGCGCCGGTCGATTCCTTGCCCTCGGTGTTGGTACGCGCGCCGAGCACCGAGTTGCAGTAGATGACGGCGGAGGACTCCATCCAGGCGCAATGCTCGCCCTTCACCGGCACGTTGCCGACCTGATAGGGCGTGCAGGTCGCAAACATGTTGATGCCGAGCGCACCGAAATGCTTCTCGGCGCTCTTTTGCTGCGCCGCCAGCTCATCGGGAATGCCCTGCGTACGCCACTTGTCGTTGTCGATGCCGGTGATGAGCTGGCAAGTGTTGACCGCCATTTTCGGGATCGGCACGACCTCCTGGCTGTCGAGATTGAGTTCCGAAAATACCGCGTCGAAACCCTTGGCGACGAGCGCGCGCACCGAAGGCGTCGACGCGTTGAACGCGCCGGCGACATTGTTGGTCGCAACCAGCCGTTCGGCGCCGAGCGCTTCGCCGTAGCGCATCAGGAGATCCATCGCCTTTTGCTTGGCCGGGCCGTCGCGCCCGTCCAGCATGGCCCGTTCGGCATCGGTCAGTTTCATCGCTGCGCCTCCGCGAAATGACGCTTGTCTTCGTCGGTTGCCGCGCGTTTGATTTGCGCATCGTTGCGAGCGATGTTGTCGTGCACGCGCTTTTGCAGCGCGCCAATGTCGATCTGGTGCACGCTGCCCGAGCCGGCAAGGTCGAGCGCCTGCGCGGCCGCGGCGCCCATGGCGATGCACGGACCCATCACACGGACACTCGACAGCGCGGCGAGGTCGGCATCGATGCAGCGGCCGGCGGCGACGATATTATCGGCGTCGGCCGGCGTCAGGCTCCCGAGCGGGATGTAATGGACGTGATCTTCCGGGAACGTCTGCCAGACGTAGCCTTTGCTGTGGTCGTGCAACTCGACGGGCCACGCGGTGCGGCCGACCGCGTCGTCGAAGCGCGTCCCGTTGCGCACCTCGTCGATCGTGAGCTGATGGCGCCCGACGATCCAGCGTGTTTGCCGGATGCCGGGATTGCCATAGGCGCGCACGCGCGATTGACCGAAACACTCGGGAAATTCCTGCTTGAGGAATTTGACCGCGCGATCGGCCTGGGCCTTGCCTTCGAGCTGGCTTTGCGCCGCGGCCAGCGGTTCAAGCGGCGTATCGGTGTGGGTCATGTTGAGCACGGCAATGCCGCGCCCGGGGATGACGAAAGACACCGGCGTGGTGCGCTTGAGCTGGTATTTCTCGGCCATCTCCGTCATGCGCTTGGTCATCTCCGCGCGTTCCGGATGCTTGGCCTCGTTGATGTTTTCAAGCACGACCATCTGGGTGCCGAAGACCTGGTGCGATGCCGACTCGCGGCACGGAAGCCCCGCCAGCCATGTCAGCGTGGCGTCGCCCGAAGCATCGACGAAACCGGTCGCCGAAATCTTCATGTCGCCGTAGCGCGTTGCGAGGTCGATGTCCTTGACGCGCCTGCCGTCCATGGTGACGTTGCGCAATACGGCGCCAAGAACGACGGTGATGCCGGCCTTGCGCACGGCTTCCTCGACCCAGCGTCCGAGCGCGATCTCGTCGTAATAGACGACGGTCGTGACCGGGCCATGCCGGCGGTAGATTTGCTCAGGTACTTTTTCAAGGTCGCGC
>JBGPOB010000116.1:0-10702 GCA_041487815.1 Xanthobacteraceae bacterium
ACGAATATCCCGACCGCAAGGAATGCGACCAGTTTGACGATGGACTCGCCGGCGATCGCCAGCATCAATCCATCCTGGTGCTCGGTCGCATCGACATGGCGCGTTCCGAACAGCATCGTGAAACACGCCATCGCCAACGCCACGAACAGGGCGATATCTCCAAGCGGTGACACGATGGTGGCGTTACCGACGCCGGTATGGGTGAGGATAACGCCAAGCGAGCCGGCGACGGCCTTGAGCTGCAGCGCGATATAAGGGATCGATCCAACGATCGCGATCGACGCCACGACCGCCGCGACAGCCTGTCGCTTGCCGTATCGTGCGGCAATGAAGTCGGCGATCGAAGTAATGTTGTGCGCCTTGGCAAGCCGCACGATGCGCATCACCAGCGGCGAGGCCACGCCGATCATCAGGATCGGGCCAATGTAAATCGCGAGAAACTCAAATCCAGTGCGCGAGGCGAGACCGACCGAGCCGAAGAAGGTCCACGATGTGCAGTAGATCGCAAGCGAGAATGGGTAGATCAGCGTCCGCCAGCGGGCGCCGCGCGCACTGTCGCGGACGCGGTCACCATAGCTCGCTACAATGAACAGAAGCCCAATGTAGGCGAGCGCGACCGCAATGACCAACCAGCCTTGCAGCATGACTGTTTACGCGACCCCATAGCGCATGATCCGGCGACTTGGAAACAGGCTCGCCAAAAAGATCACGCCCCAACTTGTCATGATAGCGCGCGAACGCAGATCAGTATACGCAATCTGCGCAAGCTTGATTGCATGCGCAATAGCGATCTCCACTTTTGCTGATTGCGCACCAACGGGCCATGACCCGCGTCTCAGCCATAAGCATAGCGCAATCTTGCTCGGTGCTGCCGGCGCTCGTTTAACCGCCGCCCGGGGTCACGGCATTGATCGTTAACGCCCGCGCCCCGCCGAACCACGCCCAACCAGCGACAATTACCCCGTCAAATCTCCAGAAATTGCGACTTTGTGCCGAAACCATGCTGATCGCGTTCGTGGGCGGCGCCATGTTCGATCTCGGCCGCTTCCCCGCAGGCTGGATGACAAGGTCGCCGGTGTTTATTGCGATTGCTGCATTGAACGGGCGGAAAATTTACGTGCCGACGGCGATGACGCGCATTTTTTTTCGTTGCGCTCGGCGTCATCATCGGCGGCGCCGCCACGCCGGCGACCGTGCATGGGATAGCGACGTGGCGTCCTACGCGCCGGGATTGGTGGACGTGATGACGATCCTCGCCCTCGCGCTGCATCTCGATCCGGTATTCGCGGGAGCGCACCATGTCGCGCGCACTCTTGTCGTGTCGTCCCTGTTGCCGATCGCGGTACGGCTAACGGATCCGCGGACGCACGAACCCCATGCATTACCGCCGCCATTGGAGACAGCGCACAAAATACTGGAGAACCAGACGCTAAGGAGCTAGGGCGTCCGCGCCGATTGGTTCTTCATCGGATTTACGCTGAGGCAGTGATTCCGACGCGGAGTGCAGCGTGAACGAGACTTTCGTTCCGTCACGATGGCTGGTGTCGATCCAGATTCGTCCCTCGTGGTCATTGACGATTTTCCTGCAGACGCTCAGCCCAATTCCGGTCCCCTCGTACTTGTCCTCGTCGTGCAGCCGATAAAACATTTCAAAGACGCGCTCGGCGAACTCCGCCTCGATGCCGATGCCATTGTCGATGACCGAAATCCTGACCTGGCTCCGATCGCATTCCGCTGCGATATTGATCGTGGGTTCGATACCGTTCCTGAACTTGATCGAATTGCTGATCAAGTTCTGCAGCACGTGCGACAGCAGCATCGGGTCGCCGCGCACCGCGGGCGCCTTATTGACGTCCACCCGAACATCAACGTCGAGCGCGTCAAAATCGAAATTCGCAAGTGCATCCGCTACCACGTGGTCCAAGACCGCGACCTTTCCGTCGATGGCGGCAGAATGGTATTTGGAGTAAGCAAGCAAGGAATCCAGCATGAGTTTCATTCTGTGGCCACCGCGTTCGATTCGCGAAAGCAAATCCTTGCCTTCATCGTCGAACCGTGAGCCGTAATCCTGGCGCAAAATCTGGATGAACGCCCCGATCCGGCGCAGCGGCGCGCGCAGATCATGGGCGACGATTGAAGTAAACTCCTCGAGACTTTGATTTGCGGATCGAAGCTCATCGTTGACCTTTTGGACAGTGCGGCGCAGTTCTGTTTCGGTCTGCGCCGCCGCTTCCGCTTTTTCCTTGGCCTCCCGTAGCGCCTGCTGTGCACGTTGTCTTGCCGTGACATCGCGCAACATTGCCGTAAACCGGCGCTGGCCTTGATCGCCGTGCCATTCGGCAATCGACAGATCGAGCGGCACGAAAGTGCCGTCCTTGCGCCGTCCCTCTACCGTGCGGCCGATACCAATAATTTTCCTTTCGCCGGTTGACCGGTATCGATGCAAGTAATCGTCGTGCTCCGCCCGATAGGCATCCGGCATCAGAACGGCGACATTCTCGCCGATGACTTCATTTGCCTTGTAACCGAAGATTCTTTCGGCCGCGGGATTGAAGGCCTTGATCATGCCGACCTCATCCGAGACGATGATAGCGTCGAACGCCGTATCGACAATGGCGCGGTAAGCATTTACACGCATTACTGAACGAGCCGATACTTGACATCGTTGAGATTGCTGAGCGCCGCAAAAAACTCGTCGCCCTTGAAGGGCTTCACGATGTAGCCCTTGGCGCCGAGTTCGAATGCCTCGAACATGTCGGACTCGTCGTCGGACGCCGATAGCATGATGACGGGAATGTCCTTGAATGCCCTGTACTCGCGGAGTTTCCTCAGCGTTTCAAAGCCGTCCAGCCGCGGCATCTTGACGTCGAGCAAGATCAGGATGTTCTCCGACTTGATACCCAGCGCCTGCAGTTCGAGCAGCTTTGCGATCAGTCGCTCCGGATTTTTCTCGGAATGAAAATGGTTGACGATCTTGTCGCTTCGCAACTGACGGCGCGTCAAGAAGATGTCGTCGGCATTGTCGTCGACCATCACCAGGGTAATCGGGGAATTGGATGTCATCGGAAGCCGCTCCATTTGACGCTACCTCTCGCGGATGTTTTCTCTGCGTGCGAAGGAAGGCTGATCGAAATTGATAAAAGGCACGCTAAAATTGCGGCCATGCAGAGCGTGAATTTGACAATTGTTGATATTGATCAGGGTTATCAGAAGTGCAGACGCAAACCTGCAACGACAATCCAGGTGAAGGTCGGCGAATAAAACCTCAGCGCAATCAGCGGCAATGACTGAAGGTTGCGCGAGTGTGCTACTATGCGATTTTTAACATTGCCGACGAATTCCAGTATTCGATTGCGCGCATTTGATCGCGCGCGGCAATTTTGCGGTACCGCCATAACAAGCGAATACGTCCAGGCGACCTTGTCTGCGCCTATTCCGCCGCGGCGGCGCGTTTTTTCAACGGCAGCCCGAGCCGTTGCCACACATCGACCAGCGATTCCGCCAGCACGTCGATGAGCGCGTCGTCGTGATAGGGCGAGGGCGTGATGCGCAGCCGCTCGGCGCCGCGCGCGACCGTCGGATAATTGATGGGCTGAATATAGATGCCGTGCTCTTCCAGCAGGAGGTCGCTGGCCTTCTTGCACTTTTCCGGATCGCCGACGAACACCGGGACGATATGGGTGTCGTTGCGCATGACCGGCAGACCGGCCGCCGACAGCACCGCCTTGACGCGGGCGGCGCGGTCCTGGTGCCGCTCGCGCTCCCAGGTCGACGATTTGAGATGCCGAATCGCCGCGGTCGCCGAGGCGCAGATCGCCGGGGGCAAGGCAGTGGTGAAAATGAATCCGGGCGCGTAGGAACGCACCGCATCGACCAGCTTCGCGCTTGCCGCGATGTAGCCGCCGAGGCAGCCGAATGCCTTCCCGAGCGTGCCCTCGACCACGTCGATGCGCGCCATCGCACCGTCGCGCTCGGCAATGCCGCCGCCGCGCGGACCATACATGCCGACGGCATGCACCTCATCGATGTAGGTCATGGCGCCATGGCGTTCGGCGAGATCGCAGATCGTATTGACCGGCGCGACATCGCCATCCATCGAATACAGGCTTTCGAATACGATGAGCTTGGGGCGTTCGCGCCCCGCGGCATGCAGAAGCTGTTCGAGGTGCGCCATGTCGTTGTGACGGAAAATCTGCTTTTCGCAGTGCGACTGGCGTATGCCTTCGATCATTGAATTGTGATTGAGCGCGTCCGACAGGATCAGGCAATTCGGGAGCAGTTTCGCCAGTGTCGCAATGCCGGTCTCGTTCGAGACGTAGCCGGATGTAAACACCAGGGCCGCTTCCTTGCCGTGGAGATCGGCGAGTTCGCGTTCAAGTTCGACCAGCGGATGGTTGGTGCCGGCGATGTTGCGCGTACCGCCGGCGCCGGTGCCCATGCGGGTGGCGGTCTCGACCATGGCGCCGACCACCTTGGGATGCTGACCCATGCCGAGATAGTCGTTCGAGCACCAGATCACGACTTCGCGCCGGCCGCGCGGAGAGTGCCAGATTGCATGAGGAAACCGGCCGGCCAGCCGCTCGAGATCGGCAAACACCCGGTAGCGCCGCTCGCCCCTGAGCTTGTCGAGGGCCGCGGCAAAGAATGCTTCGTAGTCCATCAGTCCGTTCCGGTTCGGCGCGGGAATTTAGGTGTTTAGAGGAATTCCACGCTGCTTGTCGAGATACAAATAAGCGACCGCATGCGAGCTGCCTTGATTTGCCGCAACCGACTGACTCAAACGCCAGATTTTCTGATTTGTTCCGCACGGTCTGTCAGGAAATTCCCGCGCAATTCAAGAAAAATAGAGCCGCAGCGGCGTAGCGCAGGCGATTTTGCGGCGAACCGCGGCCTCAGGCACGCAGGCGTTAAACCTGTCGCTGTTCTGGCAATAGATGACGCCCTGCTCCACGTCCACAAGGGAGCAGTCGCTCGCCCCTATCGGCCGCTCCGCCCCGGCCGCGCGCTACCTAGCGTACCTCCGTCAGCCGCGGCCGAGGAACGTCATGCCGATCGGCAACACCATGGCCTTCATGAGATTGGTGGTGTCCGGCAGGGAGACCATCAGGTGAATGATGTCGGCGATTTCGCTCGCCTGCATCATCTGCTCCGGCGGCCGGTCGGGGGTGCGCTTGCCCGACAGCGCGGAGTCGGCGACGCCGGGATGCAGGATCGAAACCGTGATGCCGAATTCGCGGCCGTCAAGCGCCATCGAGTGCGTCAGCCCATCGAGCGCGAATTTGGTCGCCGCGTAACCGACGGAGTTCGCGCGCGGCACTGTCGCGGAGACGCTGCCGATGTTGATGATGCGGCCGCGCTTCTGCTGCTTCATGATCTTCATTGCTTCGCGGCTGCAAATGAACGCGGACGTAAGATTAGTATCGACGATCTGTTGCCACTCCGCTGTCGTCACTTCGGTCGTCGGCTTGTGCTGCGCGATGCCGGCATTGTTGATCATGATGTCGACGCGCCCGAACGCATCCATGGTCGCCTTGAACATGCGCAGGATATCCGCTTCCTTGCTGACATCGGTCTGGCACACCAGCGTCGTTCCATTGCGGCTCTTGATCTCCGCCGCGAGCGCTTCGAGTTTGTCCTTCGAGCGCGCCGCGAGGACGGTCTTGGCGCCTTCGCTCGCAAGCTTGCGCGCGATCGCCTCGCCGAGGCCGGAACTAGCTCCGGTAACGATGGCGACGCGCGTGCTGAGATCAATCGACATGGCAGCGGGGTCCCGGGACATGGTTACCAACTGGTATAGGTGCGGGGAGGCGGACAAGCAACGGGTGCGCTTGGCATAAAGTCGCGCAATTCGATCGCGGCGCAATTCGTTTAGGCGCGCTCGCCCGATTGCGGCTAATCAACGCCGTCAGCTTCGCAATCATCAAAGTTTACAGCGAATGAACAGACCGACGAAGCCCCATTGTGACAAGGAATTTTAACGGGTCATCGCTAAAAGTTTAGGCACGCACCACGAATAAAAACAAACCTGTGCGATCCAAGGAGACGCCTCCAGTGCGCTCGCGTTGTCGAGCCTACCCGGCTGTATCGCCACATGCGTCAATGGCTATTTGGAACGCGTGACAGGGCTGCATCTCGGCAGCGCGAAATCTATTCTAGCAACACTCCCGTCGGTGGCCACGAGAGTAATTTTCCTGGTCACGCGCAGACGCATTCGATCAAATGGCTGATCGCCTGCGGCGTGATGCTGGTGGCTGTCGTCGCGCTCGCCACCTATGTCCTCGTCATTCAGTTTCGCGATCGCGCGCTGGCAAATGCGCATCGCGAGCTGCGCAACATCGCGTTGATTCTCGCGGAGCAGACCGACCGTTCCTTTTTGGCGCTCGACCTCGTTCAGTTGGGCATTGAGGAACGCATACGATCGCTCGACATCGCGTCGCGACAGGATTTCGAACAGCGAATGTCGCAATACGACATCCATCTGATGCTGAAGGACAAGATCGCCGGGCTGCCATTCGTGCGGGGCGTCTCGCTGATTGGCCCGGACGGCCGGTTGATCAATTTCTCGCGCGCCTGGCCCGTGTCGGACGTCAGCATTGCAGACCGCGCCTACTTCAATGATCTCATCAATGATGAGCAGAAAACATCGACAACCAGCGAGCCGCTGCAAGATCGTAGTTCCGGGGAATGGTCGCTCTACTTCGCCCGCAAACTGATGGCGCGCGACGGCGAGGTTCTCGGCGTCGTTTCCGGTACGATTTTGCTTCGGCATTTCCAGGAATTCTTTGCCACGATCCTGCTTGCGCCGCAGAGCTCGATTTCACTCTTCCTCCGCGACGGTGTGCTGCTGACACGCTATCCGCCCGTCAATGACGCGGTTGGGCAGAGATACGTGCGTCTCAACGATGCGCTTTCCGCAGACAGCTCCCATCCGCTGCAGGTGATCGGCAAAATTGACGGCAAGGAGCGCATCATCGCGGCCCATCTGCTTGCGCACTATCCGCTCGTGATCGCGACAAGCATTACGGTTGCGGGGGCGCTGGCCGATTGGGAGCAGGAGAAGAAATATCTGATCGGCATCGGCCTTCTCACCGTTCTGGGGGTCGGCGTCATCGTGGCGGTTATCGCGCGTCGCTTGCTGCTGGATTTTCGGAAGTCGCAACTGCTGTTAAACGAGCAGAAGAATCAACTAGACATTGCCATCAGCAACATGTCGCAGGGACTGGTCATGTTCAATGCAGAGGAAAAAATCATTCTCTGCAACGATCGCTATATCAAGATGTACGGATTGTCGCGCGACGTCATCAAGCCGGGTTGTTCGCTCGAAGAGCTTATCGCCCACCGCAGGGCGGAAGGCACCTTTACGGAAGAAACGCTGAAGCATTCGAAAGAGTTCCTGGCCAAGATCAGGTCGATGATGCGGCGCGGGCAGATGACGGAACATCTCGTCGAAAATCCCGACGGACGCACGATGCGCGTCGTCAACCAGTCCTTGCCCGGTGGCGGCTGGATCGCAACCCATGAAGACATCACCAAGCAGCACACCGCCGAGATCGAACTGGAGAACACACGAAACTTCCTGAATACCGTCATCGAGCATGTACCCGCCGCAATCTTCGTGAAGGATGCCCGCGATTTTCGCTATGTCCTCCTGAACCAAGCGGGACAGGATTTCTTTGGATTGCCGGATGAAGATGTGATCGGGAAAAGCGGGCACGATTTCTTTCCAAAGGAAACCGCCGACATAATGGATGTGCGCGACCGGGAGCTGCTCGAAGTCGGCCATCAGCGATTTGAAAACGATATGCCGCTGCATGCGACGCGAAATGGCGTGAAGCATGTCACAACCGACCGAATTGTGATTCGTGGCGCTGACGGAGAGCCGAAATACCTTCTCGGCGTGATCACCGACATTACCGAGCTTAAGCGTTCCGAAGCGCAGATACTCTACCTTGCGCAGCACGACGCATTGACGGGCCTCGCCAACCGCGCGCTGTTTCTTGAGCGCATCAGCGAATCGCTGGCGCGGCTGCGCCGGCATCATCAGATGTTCAACGTTTTCGTGCTCGATCTCGATTACTTCAAATCGGTGAACGATTCGCTCGGGCATCCGGTCGGCGACGCCTTGTTGAAGGAAGTTGGCGTACGTCTGCAGGCCGCGACGCGCGAAACGGACGTGGTCGCCAGATTGGGCGGCGACGAGTTTGCGATACTTCAAATGGTTGATGGCGATGCGCATGAAGACGCGCTTGCCTTGGCGCAACGATTGCTCGACGAAGTGCGCAAGCCATACGAACTGAGTGGCCACAATGTCATCGCCGGAACGAGCATTGGCATCGCGATGGCCCCGCAGGACGGTAACGACGCCGACCGTCTCATGAAGAACGCCGACCTTGCGCTCTACAAGGCAAAATTCCACGGCCGTAACGCTTTTTGCTTCTTCGAGCCCGAATTGGAGACGCAGGCGCTGTCGCGCCACGTCCTTGAGAACGAACTGCGTGAGGCGCTGTCGGCCAACGAATTTCTGCTTCACTATCAGACGGTCGTCGACGCAAGGACGCAGCAGATATGTGGCGCCGAAGCCCTTGTGCGCTGGCAACATCCGCGGCTGGGTCTGGTCGCGCCGGATAAGTTCATCCCGCTGGCTGAAGAGACTGGCCTGATTGTTCCGCTCGGCGAGTGGATATTGAGGACGGCATGCCTGGAGGCCGCGAAATGGCCGGCGCACATCAAGCTCGCCGTCAATCTTTCGGTCGCTCAATTCAAGAAGACCGACCTTGCAAACGTTGTCAGCGCCGCGCTTTCTGAGTCCGGGGTTGTGCCGGGGAGGCTGGAACTCGAAATCACCGAATCGGTTCTGTTGCAGAAGGAAGTGGCGCACCTTGCGACGCTCAAAAAGCTTCAGGGCCTCGGCGTGTCGATCGTGCTCGATGACTTCGGGACCGGATACTCGTCGCTCAGCTACATCCGGATCTTCCCGTTCAACAAGATCAAGATCGACAGATCGTTCGTGACGGAGCTGTCGAATCGTGCGGATTGCGCCGCCATCATTTGCGCAATCACCAGCCTGGGTGAAGGCCTGCAAATCCGCACCACGGCCGAAGGCGTGGAAACCGAGGAGCAGGTCAAGCTATTGCGTGCCGCCGGTGTCGATGAGCTGCAAGGGTTCCTGTTCAGCCGTCCGCGTCCGGCCGCTGAACTCAGGTTCGATCGGGTGGAGACCAAGTCAAAGGATGGTATGGCCGCGTAACCAATCGTCGGTTGCCGCGGATACTGGCTTTGGAATGGCGCTTGAGCGAAACGTGGTGCTGCCGCTCAGGATTGAACTGAGGACCTCTCCCTTACCAAGGGAGTGCTCTACCACTGAGCTACGGCAGCGCGCCGGCCGGCAACCGAAAATCCTGCAACAAATCGCGGCCGAAGATGCGGCGATCCTTGCCATAAGGGCTATATCCGCGCAAGCATCGCCGCCATGGCACCACAGGACAAAAAACCGCGCGAGAACGCCCGGGCCGAACGGCTGCGCTCGGCGCTGCGCGACAACGTAAGGCGGCGCAAGGCGCAGGCCAAGGGCCGCGCCGGCCGCGCATCCGACGAGCAGGCAGCCCAGCCCCGCAATTCCGCCGGAATTGCCGGCGACGACACAAAAGACTAACAAGGCGGGGCGCACAGCGGCCGGCAGGCCGGCAGGCCGGGCGGCCGGGGTGTGATCCCGAAATGTTGCAAGACTTTTCGGATTAGATCACACCCAATATCCAAATGTTGGCTGGGCAATCCGATGCAACCCGGATTGACCAGACTCCAGGGCCGCAAGGTCATGCGCAGGGGCAGCAGCATGGATCGCATTCGGATCGTCGGCGGCAAGCCGCTCAGCGGCACCATTCATAGTTCCGGCGCCAAGAACGCCACCCTGCCGTTGATGATCGCCAGTCTTTTGACCGAGGACACGCTTGTCCTCGACAATGTTCCGCGGCTGGCCGACGTCGTCACCCTGCAGCGCATCCTCGCCAATCACGGCGTCGACATGATGCTGTCGGGCAAGCGCGCCGGCGACACCGAGTACCAGGGCCAGACGCTGCAGATCTCGGCCGAACGCATCGTCGACACGACCGCGCCCTACGATCTCGTCTCCAAGATGCGCGCGAGCTTCTGGGTAATCGCGCCGCTGCTCGCGCGCATGGGCGAGGCGCGGGTGTCGTTGCCGGGCGGCTGCGCCATCGGCACGCGGCCGGTGGATCTCCTGATCATGGCGCTGGAACGGCTCGGCGCGACGATCGAGATCGACGCCGGTTACGTCATCGCGCGCGCGCCCGGCGGGCTTAAGGGCGGCGAGATCGTATTTCCCAAAGTTACCGTCGGCGGCACGCATACCGCGATCATGGCGGCGGCGCTGGCGCGCGGCACCACGGTGATCGAGAACGCGGCGCGCGAACCGGAAGTCACCGATGTCGCCGACTGCCTGAACAAGATGGGCGCAAGAATTTCGGGCGCCGGCACTTCACGAATTGTCATCGAGGGCGTGACCCGCTTGTCGGGTGCGCGTCATAGCGTGCTGCCGGATCGGATCGAGACCGGCACCTACGCCATGGCGGTGGCGATGACCGGCGGCGACCTCATGCTCGCCGGCGCGCGCGCCGAGTTGCTGCAGTCTGCGCTCGACGTTTTGGTTCAGGTCGGCGCCGAGGTGAGCGCGACCAACGCGGGA
>JBGPOB010000117.1:0-10689 GCA_041487815.1 Xanthobacteraceae bacterium
CGATTGGATCCGGGAGCGATGGAAAGGCAAGATCGTGCTTAAGGGTATTCTCGACGTCGAGGACGCCAAGCGTGCGGTATCCGAAGGCGTTGATGGAATCGTCGTTTCGAACCATGGCGGCCGGCAACTGGATGGCGCGTCGGGCTCAATATCGGTGTTACCGGCAATCGTTGACGCAGTCGGTAACCAGTTGGAAGTTCTGTTCGACGGCGGCGTACGCTCGGGCCACGATGTCTACAAGGCAATAGCAAATGGCGCCCGCGGTTGCCTGATCGGCCGTGCGTTCTTGTACGGTCTGGCGGCCATGGGCGAGCAAGGGGTAACGGCTGCGCTCGAAGTAATTCGCGAGAGTTTTGACAACGCGATGATCCTCACCGGAGTGACCAAGGCGAGCGAAATCTCGCGTGACAATCTCTACCGGCCGGCGCTCAAAAACTGACGTCGCGTCACTTTCCCAGCGCCAGACCGACGAGCCCCAACACTCCAACGATGACGCGCCACCATGCAAAAAGCTCGAAACCATGGCGTGACACGTAGTCGAGAAATGTCTTCACGACGATCCAGCCGAATACAAACGAGGTGACAAAGCCGGCGGCGATCACGAGCTTGTTGTTGCCGCTGAGATGCGCCCCGTTCTTATACAGATCGTAGGCGAAGGCGCCGGCCATGGTCGGCATCGCCAGCCAGAATGAAAACTCCGCCGCGGATCGGCGATCCGCGCCCATGAGCATCGCCCCGACAATGGTTGCTCCCGAGCGCGAGACGCCCGGGATCATTGCAGCGCACTGGGAGATCCCGATCCCAAAATACATCGGCAATGAAAATCCCATGGCGTCGTCGTGGCGCTCTTGCAGCTCAATGCGGTCGATCCACAGCAGAACGGCCCCGCCCGCGATCAAGGTGAAGCAAATGATCCAGGGATTGAAGAGCACTGTCTTGATAAAATCATGCGCCAGCGCGCCTACGACCGCCGCCGGCAGAAACGCGATCAATACACCGGCCACGAAGCGCCGCGCGTCCGGATTTGTGAACATGCCGATCGCGAGCCGCCACAATCGCGTGAAATAGATCGACAGCAGCGCCAGGATCGCGCCAAGCTGGATCAGCACCGCAAAAGTCTTACCAAAGTCCTCATCGTCGAATCCGAAGAAATGCTCGATCAGCAACAGATGCCCAGTCGAGGATACTGGCAGGTACTCGGTAAGCCCTTCGACGATCCCCAAAATTGCCGCTTTCACCAGATCGAACAGCATCAATGGCTCCGAATGCGTCCGCATCGATTAGCACCGCTTGTGGCCTAAGGCTCGCGCCGGAGCAATGGGATAACCCACGCATTACACAGGATGGCAGTTTGCCGATTCGGGGAGATCAAGTATCAGTGATGCCGGGTCCCGGGCGTGGTAGGGCCAATTCCGGCGCAACGCCTCCTGCGTGCAGATGCTGACACTGTTCCATCATCCATTCTGTCCATTCTCTCGCTTCGTGCGCCTTGCGCTCGCCGAATACGGCATCTCGCCACGGCTGATCGAGGAAAGGCCTTGGGAGCGGCGCATTGAATTTCTGACGCTCAATCCGGCAGGCATGACGCCGGTGCTGATCGAGGAAGCCCGCCCGCCGGTGCCCAGCGCGGACATCATCGCGGAGTATCTCGACGAGACGCGCGGGCAGGAGCTTGGCGAGTTGCGACTATTGCCGCAGGACATCAACGCGCGCGTCGAGATTCGACGGCTTTCGAACTGGTTCAATCACAAGTTTGCGGAGGAAGTATCGATTCCTCTCGTCAACGAGCGCATCTTCAAGCGCCACATGACCGTCCAGCAAGGTGGCGGGCCGCCGGACATGAACGTCATTCGTGCAGCCCAAAGCAACATACGCTATCATCTTGCCTATATTGGATGGCTGGTGCGCACGCGCGACTGGCTGGGCGGCGCGCGCATGACGTACGCGGACTTGGCGGCGGCCGCACATTTGTCATCAATTGACTATTTGGGTGACGTACCGTGGAGCGAGGACGACGCAGCAAAAATATGGTACGCGCGCGTGAAATCGCGTCCATCGTTCCGACAACTGCTGGCGGAGACGCACGCCGGCATCCCGCCGTCGAAGACATACGCCGACCTCGACTTCTGAACGATCCGCAAGCGATCAAGTCTGCTCTGGCGCAGGCCGCGCGCACGCACGGATTTGACCAAATCGGCGTCACACGCCCGGACGCGGCGCCAGAACTGCCGCAACGGCTGGCGCAATTTCTCGACGAAGGCGCGCATGGCGACATGAAATGGCTTGCCGCCAATGCGGAATTTCGCGGCGACCCGCGGGTCCAATGGCCGGATGTGCGCTCGATCATCATGGTCGGCGTCAACTACGGGCCACGCCACGACCCGCTTGCGATTCTTCGCGAGCGCCACCGCGGCGCAATCTCCGTCTACGCGCAAGGTGACGACTATCACGACGTCGTCAAAACGCGGCTCAAGGCTCTCGCACGCTGGCTGACCGCGAACGCCGGCGGCGACGTCAGAGTGTTCGTGGATACCGCGGCGGTGATGGAGAAGCCCCTGGCCGCGTGTGCCGGCATTGGCTGGCAGGGCAAACATACGAATCTGGTGTCGCGCGAATTCGGCTCGTGGCTGTTTCTCGGCGCCATCTTCACCACGCTGGAGCTGCCGCAGGACAGCGCGGAGACGGACCGTTGCGGCAGCTGTCGCGCGTGCCTCGACATCTGTCCGACGGCCGCTTTTTCAGCACCCTACCGGCTCGATGCGCGACGCTGCATTTCGTATCTGACGATCGAACACAAGGGCCCGATCCCGCGCGACTTGCGACCGCTCATGGGCAACCGCATTTTTGGCTGCGACGATTGTCTCGCGGTCTGCCCGTGGAACAAATTTGCGCGCGCCGGCGGCGAAGCTAAACTCGCGGCGCGCAACGCGCTGATGGCGCCCCGGCTGGCCGATCTCGTCAGACTCGACGACGCGGCCTTTCGTTCGCTGTTCGCCAAGACTTCGATCAAGCGCACCGGCCGGGACCGGTTCGTTCGCAATGTGCTGATTGCGATGGGCAATAGTGGCGATGCGAGGCTTGCGAGCGAAGCGGAACGCCTCCTCGGCGACAGGTCGCCACTCGTGCGCGGTGCGGCCGTGTGGGCGTTGGCAAGGCTGAGCCCCGCAAAAATTTCCGCGCTCGGACCGAACGCTCACGAGCCCGATGCGGATGTCAGAGAGGAGTGGACGGCAGCGCTTGCAAACGACGCCAGCGAGCCCGGTGCGCTCAAAGCTTCTCGACCGCATCAATGAGCCGCGCGATATCCTGTGGCCGCGACAGCCGATGATCACCGTCCTTGACGACAGTCAGCACGACATCGTCCTGTGCGAGGCGCGAAACAAGCTCGACCGCATGATCCCACGGGACATCTGCGTCAAGCGCGCCTTGCAATATTCTTACAGGGCAGCCGGTTTCAATCATGCCGCCGAGCAGCAGATGATCGCGACCCTCCTCGATCAAGCGGCGGGTAATGACATAGCCCTGCTCTGAATATTCCGACGGCCGCGTCCAGGCTCCCATCGTTTCGAGCTCGCGCTTTACCTCCGGCGGGAACCGGTTCCACATCAGCTGCTCGGTAAAATCGACCGCCGGAGCGACCAGCACGAGACCGGCCAGCGTCGCACGCGAGCTTGGCGATGGCCGCTGTTTCAGTTCGCGCGCCAGCAGCAACGCGAGCCAGCCGCCCATGGATGAACCAACCACGATCTGCGGTCCGCGGCAGTAGGCGTTAAAGACGGCTACGCTCTCCTCGAGCCAGCGCCCGATCGTACCCTCCGAAAAGTCCCCACCCGATTCTCCATGCCCGGAGTAGTCAAAACGCACGCAGGCCCGGCCAGTGCGGGCCGCCCAGGCCGCGAGCGCCTGAGCTTTCGTTCCCTGCATGTCCGAGTTGAAGCCGCCGAGCCACAGCACGCCCGGCTCACGCCCGGTTTGAACGCGTAGAGCAATCGTGCGCGCAGCGCCGGCGGCGCCGACGTCCAATAAAGTAGGCTTATCGATGCTCATGGCAGCAACAGCTTGATATCGGTAAGGTGCGCGACGTTTCGGACGGGATCATGCTCGAAAACTAGGTGTTGGAAAGTGAGGCCGGTGCAACCGGAAGCATTCGTCCAAACCCGACGATTTCGCTGGAAAATGCGTTGGATGCGGATCAACACATTGTTGTCCATCGCGGAAAACCGGCACGGGTGCCGTTGACTCGTGCGCGGTTTATCCTGATTCTAATATGCGGCGTAAACCCAGCGGTGAACGCTATTGTGCAATAGCAGAGGAGAATGTCGCCATTCGTCGTCCCATGAGAGCCCCGCCGACCGTCCAAAAGGACGGTCCGCGCATCAACGAGGAGATCCGTGTCCGTGAAGTGCACCTGATCGACAAAGATGGCGCCAACAAGGGCAACGTTCCGTTTGCGGAAGCGCTTGCGTTCGCCCAGGCTGCCGGACTGGATCTGGTCGAGATTTCCCCCAACGCCACGCCGCCTGTCGTGAAGCTCTTGGACTTCGGCAAGTACAAGTACCAGGAGCAGAAGAAGCAGGCTGAAGCCCGCAAAAAGCAGAAGGTCGTCGAGGTCAAGGAAATCAAATTCCGGCCGATGATCGACGATCACGATTACCAGGTGAAAATGCGCTCAATTGCGCGCTTTTTTGAAGAGGGCGACAAGGTAAAAATCACCCTGCGCTTTCGCGGGCGCGAAATGGCCCACATGGAACTTGGCAACAAGCTGCTGGACCGTATCAAGGAGGACACCGTCGCGTTGGCGAAGGTCGAATCGGAAGCGCGGTTTGAAGGCCGGCAGATGGTTATGATTTTGGCGCCAAGATAGGTTTTATCGCCCGATCTCAGATAGTTGCCATTTTGGCGGGGCTCTGCCATAAACCCGGCCTTCCGCCGCCCGGCTAAAGGGCTGCCGTGGCGGCGAGCGCTGCTTGTCAGCACATCGCTCAATCATGAGCATCACACCGGCGGCGGACGGTTTTGCCGCAGCGGCTTTCGCCGCGCCGTGCCGGAACAGGAGAGCCAAATGCCCAAATTGAAGACCAAATCGGGCGCCAAAAAGCGCTTCAAAATCACCGCCTCCGGCAAGGTGAAATTCCAGCAGTCAGGCAAACGCCACGGCATGATCAAGCGGACCAAGAGCCAGATCCGCGATCATCGCGGCACCAAGGTGCTGTTCAAGACCGACGGCGACACCATCAAGAAGTACTGGCTGCCTAACGGCTGAGCCGTTCGAACATTCGCCTGAAAAGCAGGATTTCGAGCCGAGAGGAGATCAATCATGGCCCGCGTCAAACGGGGTGTCACCAGCCACGCCAAGCACAAGAAGGTGTTCAAGGCGACCAAGGGCCAATACGGACGCCGCCGCAATACCATACGCATCGCCAAGCAGGCCGCCGAGAAGGCGCAGCAATATGCCTTTCGGGACCGCAAGAACAAGAAGCGCACGTTTCGCGCGCTCTGGATCCAACGCATCAACGCGGCGGTGCGGCAGTTCGATTTGACCTACAGCCGATTCATCGCCGGCCTCGACAAAGCCGGCGTCATGATCGACCGCAAGGTGCTATCGGACCTCGCCATTCGCGAGCCGGCGGCATTTCAGGCGATCGTCGAAAAGGTCAAGGCGGCCCTTGCGGCCTAGTTTCGAGCGACAAACCCTTGACGACTGATTGATTCGTCATGGCCGGGCTTGTCCCGGCCATCCACGCCTCTCAAAATTGCCACGCCAATAAGCGTGGATGCCCGGCACCGGGTCGGGCATGACGGCGGAGAACGCGCCATGTCCGAGATTGCGCAACTGGAGCAGCAAATCCTTGCCGCTATCTCCGCGGCACGCGATGAAGCCGCGCTCGAAGCCGTACGCGTGGCGGCGCTCGGAAAAAGCGGCTCGATTTCGGCATTGCTCAAGACCCTTGGCGTAATGTCTCCGGATCAACGCAGGCAGCAAGGTCCGCTCATCAACGGGCTTAAGGATCGCGTCACGACTGCGCTGGCCGCACGCAAGGTTGCGCTCGGCGAAGCCGCACTCGACGCGCGCCTTAACAGCGAAGCCGTCGATGTCACGTTGCCGGCGCGCGTGCCGCCGACCGAGGTGGGTCGTATTCATCCCATCAGTCAGGTGACTGACGAGCTGACGGCCATCTTCGCCGACATGGGGTTTGCCATCGCCGAGGGACCGGATATCGAAACCGACGAATTGAACTTCACGAAGCTCAATTTTCCGGAAGGCCATCCCGCGCGGGAAATGCACGACACGTTCTTCTTCAACCCGAAGCCCGACGGCTCCCGGCTGCTGCTGCGCACCCACACCTCACCGGTTCAGGTGCGGACCATGCAAAGCCAGAAGCCGCCGATCCGCGTGATTATTCCGGGTCGGACGTATCGTCGCGACAGCGATCAAACGCACACGCCGATGTTTCATCAGGTCGAGGGTCTTGTGATCGACAAGAGCGCGCACCTCGGTCACCTGAAATGGATTCTGGCGGAATTCTGCAAGGCGTTCTTTGAAGTCGACGACGTCAAGATGCGGTTCCGCCCTTCGTTCTTCCCGTTCACCGAGCCATCGCTGGAAGTCGATATCCAGTGCCGACGCGACAAGGGCGAAATTCGCTTTGGCGAAGGCGAGGATTGGCTGGAAATTCTCGGCTGCGGCATGGTGCATCCGAATGTGATGCGCAATTGCGGCCTCGATCCCGACGAGTATCAGGGCTTCGCCTGGGGCCTGGGCATCGATCGCATTGCGATGCTGAAATACGGCATGGCGGACCTGCGCGCTTTCTTCGAGGCGGACGTGCGCTGGCTCGCGCACTATGGCTTCCGGCCGCTTGACTTCCCGACATTGGCGGGAGGGCTGAGCCCGTGAAATTCACGCTCTCCTGGCTCAAGGACCATCTCGATACCGAGGAGCCGCTCGACAATATCGTCGACAAGCTCACCATGATCGGGCTCGAAGTCGAGCGCGTCGAGGACCGCGCGAAACAGCTCGCGCCTTTCACCATCGCACGCGTGGTCTCGGCGGAACCGCACCCCAACGCCGACCGCCTGCGCGTCTGCATGGTCGATACCGGTACCGGCGATCCGGTGCAGGTGGTTTGCGGCGCGCCCAACGCCCGCGCCGGCATGAAAGGCGTGTTCTCGCCGCCCGGCACGTTCATTCCCGGCAAGAACCTGACGCTTGCCATCGGCACGATCCGCGGCGTCGAAAGTCGCGGCATGTTGTGCTCGGGCATGGAGTTGCAACTCTCCGAGGATCACGAAGGCATCCTCGATTTGCCGGCCGACGCGCCGGTTGGCGCGCGCTATGCCGAATGGGCAAAGCTCGATGATCCCGTAATCGAGATCAATCTGACCCCGAACCGGCCGGACTGTGCCGGCGTCGTTGGAATCGCGCGCGACCTCTCCGCAACCGCAATGGGCACGCTCAAGAACATCGCGGTCAAACAGATTGAAGGCAAGTTCCCTTGTCCCGTATCGGTGACGCTCGACTTCGGCGCCACGCCATCGCTCTGCCCAGGATTTGCGCTGCGCCTGGTGCGCGGCGTCAAGAATGGCACGTCGCCCGAGTGGTTGCAGCGCCAACTCATCGCCATTGGCTTGCGGCCGATCAGCGCGCTCGTCGATATCACCAATTTCATGGCCTACGATCGCGGCCGGCCATTGCACGTCTTCGACGCATCGAAAGTGAAAGGCAATCTGGTTGTGCGGCGGGCGCGCGCCGGCGAAACCCTGCTTGCGCTCGACGGCAAGACCTACGCGCTCGATGACTCAATGTGCGTGATCGCCGACGACGCTGGACCTGAATCGCTCGCCGGCATCATGGGTGGCGACCACAGCGGCGTTTCTGAAAGAACCACCGATGTTCTGATCGAATCGGCGTTGTGGGACGAAATGAACATCGCTCATACCGGACGCATGCTCGGCATCAATTCGGACGCACGTTATCGTTTCGAGCGCGGCGTTGATCCGGCATTCATGGTTCCGGGCCTGGAGCTCGCGACCAAGATGGTGCTGGAGCTGTGCGGCGGCGAGCCCTCGCAAGTCGTCGTTGCGGGCAAAGCAGAAGTGCCGGAGCGCGTGATCGATTTTCCGGTGAGCGAAATCAAACGGCTTGCGGGCCTCGATGTGCCGCTCACGGACGTCAAACGTGTTCTCGGTCATCTCGGATTCTTTGTCGCCGGGTCTGGAGCGACCGTAAAGGCCGCCGTGCCGAGTTGGCGGCCGGATGTCCATGGCAAAGCAGACATCGTCGAGGAAATCATTCGCATCCTGGGCGTCGATCGTATTCCTCTGACACCGTTCGACCGCGGCGAAGCTCCGCGCAAGCCGGTGCTGACAGCAATTCAGACCCGCACGCGCAAAGCCAAGCGTGCGCTGGCCGCGCGCGGACTGGTGGAAGCCGTGACATGGTCGTTCATTTCGCGCCCGCAGGCCGAATTGTTCGGCGGTGGCAGACCCGAACTGGCGCTGGCCAATCCCATCGCGGCCGAGTTGTCCGACATGCGGCCAAGCCTGGTCCCGGGGCTCATCGCCGCCGCGCAACGCAACACCGACCGCGGCTTCAAGGACGTTGCCTTGTTTGAAGTCGGGCAAATTTTCATGGGCGATCAGCCGCAGGATCAGTTCACCGCAGCAAGTGGCGTGCGCCATGCGCTCGCCAAGGCCGATGGCTCGGGTCGCCACTGGTCCAGCAAGGCAACAGATGTCGATGCGTTCGATGCCAAGGGTGACGCACTCGCCGTCCTGTCGGCGGCTGGCGCGCCGGCGTCGTCGCTACAAGTGGCGCCTGGAGGACCGGCGTGGCTGCATCCGGGTCGGTCCGGCATCATCCAGATCGGCCCGCAGAATGTGCTCGGCTATTTCGGAGAGCTGCACCCGCGGACGCTGCAGGCGCTGGGCGCGGACGGCCCGCTGGTGGCGTTCGAAGTGATCCTTGAACGTATTCCACAGCCAAAGGCCAAGGCAACGCGTGCAAAGCCGCCGCTTGAGCTCTCGCCGTTCCAGCCGGTCGAGCGCGATTTCGCTTTCGTTGTTCCGCGTAGCGTCAAGGCCGCCGATATCGTGCGCGCAGCCCAGAACGTCGACCGCAAGCTCATCACCAACGTTGGGGTCTTCGATGTCTATGAAGGCGAAGGCATCGACGCCGACAAGAAGTCCATTGCCATCGCGGTGACAATCCAGCCGCGCGAGAAGACGATGACCGACGAGGAGATCGAAGCGGTTGCCAAAAAAATCGTGGCGGAGGTCATCAAGCGGACCGGCGGCGCTCTGCGGAGCTAGAGTCTGATCAACTCGGATTGAGTCGGGCTGCCTTACTAACCTATTGATTTGGGGTGTGATCTTTTCCGAAAAGTCTGCAACTTTTCGGGATCACACCCTAGCGCAACTTCAAGCGTCCAACGGCACCAGGTCCGCAAAAGCAAATCCATCGCGCTCGATTGTCTCACCGACAACGACGGGGATTGCGCGCGCGAACATCGGCCCCGCCACCACGCAGGAATGGAACTCCCCGTTCTCTCCGCAGGGGTCGATACCCGCCGGAAAATCGGCCAGCAGCGCGGCGTCGAATTTTCGGCCGGCGAACGACGCCGATAACTTCTTGAGATCGACGCACACGAGATAGGTCTCGATACCGGCCGCGATCATCTCGCGCGCGAGTATGTCGGTGCGCCTGCGCCACAGCGGAAATAGCGGCGCGATGCCGGTGCCGGCAAGCTTCTGCTCGCGATAGGCGCGCACATCTTCGAGAAACAGATCGCCGAAAATGACGTGCGTCACGCCGCCGACGTGCGCCTCCGCCATCGCGGCCGCCATGCGCGCCTCATAGATTTCATTCGGGCATGGATAGGGAATGCCAACGACGATGGGAGGTAACCCCGCCGCAGTGCATTGGGCCCGCAGGATGTCTTCACGCACGCCATGCATGCTGACGCGGCCGAATGTTTCCGTAACCGTGGTCAACGCCGCCACCACATCGAACTCTCCCGCGCGCCGAATCTCGTGCAAGGCAAAGGCGCTGTCCTTGCCGCTCGACCAGGCAATCAGAGCTTTCGGCCGCGATGTCATTATCGATTCCGCACGGTCATGACCGGTTGCGCCGCGGCCTTTGGCTGGTCTTCTGCTTCGATCGCGTCTCGGCAGGCGGATTGAGTTTCTTGAGAATTTCCGCAGCCGCACGCGCGCCGGATTCCCATGCGCCGCCGACAGTCCCCCACAGCGTTTCGTGGGCTGCCTCGCCCGCCAGCCAAATCCGGCCATTAAGCGGTTCCATCAGCGCGCGACGCGCATATTGCGCACCGGGGGCCGCCGCCGAGAATGCGCCAAGCGCAAAAGGTTCATTGTTCCAATCGGTCGCCACGCCGCGCTGCACAGATTTCTTCAGGTCGGCGCCGTAAAGTCCGCCCAGCCATTCGAGCGCGAACGACACCATCGCGCGCTCACCCTGCGCGGCGAGATCGCGGCCAAACTTTCCGGCGACGTCGACCATGCACAATGTTGACCCCGACAAGTTGGCGAGGATGGCGCCGGTACGTGTACTTTCGGATTTCTCGAACAGCAGGTCGTCGCGCAACAGTCCGAGCGGGTTGCCAGGCATATCAAGCACGATGTGGTCGTAGCTGCCGAGCGAGAGCTTTGCCGCGGCATCGAGATGGCGGC
>JBGPOB010000118.1:0-10650 GCA_041487815.1 Xanthobacteraceae bacterium
CGGCATCGTTCCCGGAATCATGCTGGCGATCCTGATGGCGGCCTACATATTCGTTTATGCGCGCACCCAGGATGTGCACGAAGGCGTGCCGTTCCAATGGAATGCCTTGGTGGTGGCGCTGAAGGAAGGCGTCTGGGCGCTCGGCGCGCCGGTCCTCATCTTCGGCGGCCTTTATGGCGGCGTGTTTTCGCCGACCGAGGCCGCCGGCGCCGCCTGCGTCTATATCGCCTTCGTCACCATGGTGATCCATCGCGAGATCGGCTGGCGCGAGCTTTGGGACGTCTCGGTGACGTCGATGTACCTGACGGCGCAGATTTTCCTGATTGTCGCCGTCGCCGGCGTGTTTTCCTGGCTGCTCACCACCAACGGGGTGCCGCGCGCGGCGGTCAGCTATCTCACCCATCTCGACCTGCCACCCTGGCAGGTGCTGCTTGCGATCAACGTCTTCCTCTTGATCGTCGGATGCTTCATCGACACCGCCTCGGCCATTCTGGTGCTGACGCCGCTCCTGGTTCCGATCGTTCAGCATCTCGGCGTCGACCTGATCCATTTCGGCATCATCGTGACCGTCAACCTGAGCATCGGGACGTTCACGCCGCCGTTTGGCGTCAACATTTTCGTCGCGCAGTCGATCTTCGACGTGCCGCTGCGCAGCATCTACGCCGGGCTGGTCCCCTTCATCGCCGTCGCCATCGTCGGATTGATGATATTGACCTATGTGCCGGAACTGTCGCTGTGGCTGGTGCGGCTCATCGGTTGACCCCGAAACGAACGGCTGCGCGCATGCGCGCGGGGCCTTTGCAGCCAAAACCGCGGCGTTTCAGCCTGGCTGGGTCGAAATGGCCTCGCCCGCCGCATCGAATTGACGGAGCGCAGCGAGAATTAACTTTTGCGGTGCTAAACTGAGATCGGTCGCTGATGCGCCTGGTTGCGTTGTTTTGAGGCTAGGTGACAAAAACGCTGATTTCAGGGTGCGAAGAAATAGCTTGTAATCGGGTAGTATGATAACCAATTGAATTACATGATCATTCATTCGGACGAATTTCAGGCAGACGGCGCTTTCACGAACGACAACCGCATCCACGCCGCATCGCCGGTTGAGAGCGTCTTGGCGAAGCGGGTGCGATGTCCCAATTGCGATCTTCCGGCGATCGCTCCCGCCGTTTCGATGTATCTGCAGGACTGTGTCGTTGAAAATGACTGGATCTGCAGCGCTTGCGGCTTTGAATGGAGCAGCAGCTTTACGGGACTCATGGCTTGAACCGGCAGTCTTCAAGGGAGCGCAATCACGTGGCAGCACGCGAAGGGACTAAGACTTCAATCGTAGGGCCGGCGGTGCCGGAGCCTGCGCCGGAACTTTTTACCCAGCGCAAGCGGGCTGACGCCGCCCGCTATCGCCTCCTGGTGGATCGGCAATTGAAGAGCTCCTATCTGACATCCGAAGCCGCGGAAGCGGCGGGGCTGGCGATCAAGCAAGGCCATCCCATCGTCCAGGTGGCGGTGTACGATGCGGTGGACGGGATCAACACGGCCATCGAGCTGGAAAAAAGTTAACACGCCCAAAATCAAAATGTTGGGGTGCGCACGCTGATTCAACGCGCGTTGATCGGACCCTAGTCCCGCCTCGGCATTCGATGGCGAGGACGCGTGTTGACCCGGAGCACTGCAATGCAAAATCTTGCTCCCAGACTCATTGCGGAAGCCGAGTCCAAAAGGCTTGGCATCCAACACGGCTGGTACGGCACGCGCGTCAACGGAACGCTCATGACCGGGCCGTGTGCAACCCGCGACGAGTGCCTGCAGAAAATAGATCAGGTGCCGGAACCCGTGGTGAAAACCGCGCCCGCGACGGGGGACGATGGAGCGGATCAGGGGCGCGACACATCAAGATCGGCCGGCGTTCCCTTCGGCTTTTTGCTCCGGGGGTCGATGGTCCGGACGGCCTATCAGATGGGCCACAAATTCAGCCGCCCAGGCAATCAACGATCATAGGCGTGAAACCGCCGCCTGCTGCGGCGCCGCCTCAGTTTGAATTTGCCACTTGAGCCAGCGCCTCGTCCACCAGGCGCTGGCGGTCCCGTTCGCCACGCTCGGCAATCTCGACAAGACGTTGCGCCAGCAAGTCGCGCGTGGCGGCGGCCCGATCGTCGCCGGCGAGCGCGCTGCCGGACTTCTGCAATGTCAGCCACGCCGTGTCGAAGGCCGAGGCCAGAATTTTCGTGGTATCGAGATCGAACGAGTGTTTTCCAAGTAGCTTCAGTATCGACATTCTTTTGCTCGCTTCTCAAGGCGGTAAAGCGGGATGTGTTGAGGTTGAATCGGCGGAATGTTCCTAACACTTTGATTTGTGCGTGACCTTATCCGACCTTGCTTCGCCCGCCGAAGCGGGCTTCGCGAAGGCGGGAAACCGGTACCCACTTTTCGGGATCACGCACTAGTGCAACGCGTCCCGGACAAATTGCAACTGCGGACGCCAATTCACAATAGCAAATGAACAAACATTTCGCCTTGCCTGGACCCGCTTGGGAAGCCGATCCCGTCGAGCGCACCCTTGGTTGTAGCGCCCTGCATTCTAACGCGCATCGTCCTTGTGGGCGTGAAGAAAGCGCGCGATCTGCGCTCGCAGGCCCTTGGTCTCGATCATGTCCCCCATCGAGCCCGCCTTGTCGAACAGTTCCCTCTGGAGCTTTGTAGGAAGCGTGTTCCACTGCATGATGACGGCGGCCCCGAGATGCCGCAGTACGTGCTCCTCTTCCTTCGCGAGCGCGACGACGTCGGTTTCGGCCTGATCGGGAGCGTGCAGCGTGCGCTCGAAGTTATCCGTTAACCAATCCTGATTGTCCGCAAGCGTATCTTGGCTGTGTTGGCGATCTCGAAGCGCTTGTTTTTCATCGGGCGTACTCGCTTGGTCGCTCAGCTTCGCGAACTCGGCCGCTTTCTTACGATATTGCTCTGCGCTGATCATCGATGTGTCTTTCCGGCTGCGCGCGGAAGAAGGATTGCCTTTTCCGCTACGCGCTGCCGCGCACGAGGGTATGACTACATATGGATACCACGAGGCCGATTTGCGACGGCCTTGGGGCGGCTGGCGAATATATATTTCGATCGGGATTACACCCGGGCCGTATTCGATCGCTGGCAAAATTCCGTGTTCGGTGAGATCATACGAACAATCGCGCTGGTAACTTCGTCACATAAGTGGGACTAATCCGCGACTCGCTAACGCCGCGGATGTGTTGAGGTTGAATCGGCGGAATGTTCCTAACACTTTGATTTGTACGTGATCTTATCCGAAAACCGGTACCCACTTTTCGGGATCACGCACTAACGCCGCGGATGATTGAATATCATGCACAAGTTTCCTAAGTCGCGCGTCGAAATTGAACGCCTGGTGCTGCATGAGTTGCAGGCCGCCGACAATTGCGAAGGGGCGGCGGGAATTTCGGTCGTGGCGTGCCTGATGGCAAGCGGTGACGCGAATTGGACGGTGACCGCGTACAACGCCGGCAGCGCGTCCGGCTACGAATGCGATTTGGCGCTGCAGAGCATCGTTCGCAGACTTCAGGGTTTCTACGATCTCGTACAAAAGCACTGATGCGGCGATTGCCGGGTTTGAAAAACGACGGTTTTCCCCAAATTCCCATCCTGTCGGCCTTGCGTCAGATGCGGCGTAAAACCCGACATCGCCAGCTGCGCGCGCGCGGCGCGTGGCCATATGCTCGTTGCCGCCGCGCCGCCGAGCGCGGCAATGAACTCGCGGCGTTTGATTTCTGCGCTCATTCGATGACCTCGTCGGCCTTCATCGTCATTGCGAGCGACCCGTCTACGCCGAGGCTTCGACGGACTTGGTGCGTGCCCACCGAAGCTCGAAGGGCGTAGGTGGGAGCGAAGCAATCTCGACTTTGCGCACGAGATTGCTTCGTCGCTCTGCTCCTCGCGATGACAGGCCTCTTAGGTCCCTGTTTCATTCGATCACCTCGTCGGCGCGCGCGAGCAGCGACGGCGAGATTTCGAGGCCGAGCGCCTTGGCGGTCTTGAGGTTGATCACGAGCTCGAATTTGTTGGGTGCCTGGATCGGGAGGTTTGCCGGCTTTTCGCCCTTGAGGATGCGATCGACGTATTCCGCGCCGCGGCGGTAAACCGCGGCGACCTCAATTCCGTAAGCGACGAGGCCGCCGCTCCTGGCAATGTACTGGAATCCGTAAACCGCGGGTAAGCGTTGTCGCGCGGCCAGTTCGAAGATCAGCGCACGATTGACGCTTGTAACCGGGTGCGGCAGCACGATCAGACCGCCGTTGGGCTCGACCGCGAATGCCGCAATGGCGCGCTCGATCTCGGCGGCGTCTTGAACGGCAGCCGCAGTCACTGCCACGCCAAATGACGGCGCCGCGGCTTCTACGGCGCGCAGCACCATGCGATGGGCGGCCGTTTCCGGGTAATGAATGACCGCGACGCGGGTTATCCCGGGAGCGGTTTCCTTCAGCACCTCCAGCCATTTTCCGCCGATCGAGGGCTCGAAATTTGTAAAGCCGGTGATGTTACCGCCGGGGCGCGCCAGGCTCTCGGCAAATCCGCCGCCGACCGGATCGGCAACCGTCACGAACACGATCGGTATGGTGCGGGTTGCCTGTTGCAGCGCGGCCAGCATCGAATTGCTCGAAGAAAAGATAACCTCGGGTGCCGAACTCACCAGGTCCGCCGCGTAGGCCGGAAAGCGGTCAATCTCGCCCGCGCCCCATTTGTATTCGATCAAGATGTTTTGGCCTTGCGTCCACCCCAGCTCCTGCAGCCGCTGGCGGAAAGTCGTCAGCCAGGATTGCGCGTCCGGGTCGCTCTCCACGAACGGCATCAGCACGCCGATCCGTCGCATCCGTGCGCTCGGTTGCGCCAGCGCGGGGAACGGGCGCGCGAGCGGCAACGCCGCCGCGCCGCCGAGAAGCGTGATGAACGCGCGGCGTTTGATTTGCGCGCTCACTCGATCACCTCGTCGGCGCGCAGCAGGAGACCGGCCGGAATCGTTATGCCGAGCGCCTTGGCGGCCTTGAGGTTGATCACCAGCTCGAACTTGGTCGGTTGTTCGACCGGCAGGTCGCCGGGCTTGGCGCCCTTGAAAATCTTGTCGACGAAGACGGCGGCCCGACGCCAGAGATCTCGAAGATCAACGCCGTAGGCCAGAAGCAAACCCGCCTCTGCCTGCTCCCTCACGGCAGAGACCGCCGGCAGCCGATTCCTGAGGAGCGTGGCGGCAATCTGGCCGCGATAGTTGAACAGCACGGGATCGCCCAACACGACGAGCGCCTGCGCGCGCTCCCTCACCATTGTCGCAAACGCTTGTTCAAGCGCGTCCGGCCCGCGCCATTCGACCGGAAGAAGCGTCAACCCCAGCGCCTGGGCGGCCTCCCTCATCGCCTTCAGGCGGCCCAGATTGGTCGCAAAGTCCGGATTCCACAGAACGGCTACGCGCGAGAGATTCGGCAGTGTATCCTTCAGCAACTCAAGCCGCTTGCCGTATATCTCGTCGCCGGTGTCCTGGGTGAGCCCGGTAACGTTCCCGCCCGGTCGCGCTAGGCTGGCGATGACACCGGCACTGACCGGATCGACACCGTTGGTCATGACGATCGGGATGGTCATGGTCGCCTGCATGGCGGCAACCGTGTTTGGATTGTTCCCCGTAACAATGATGTCCACGCCGAGCCGAACCAGGTCGGCGGCGAGCGCGGGCAGCCGTTCCATCTCGGCGTTGGCGAAGCGGTACTCGATGACGATATTCTCGCCAATGCGATAGCCGAGGTTCCGCAGGCCGTCTTCGAATGCTTTGACGAGGTGGAGTTGTTGCTCGCGGGACGAGCCCTGGAGATAGCCAATCCTGTGGACGCGCCCCGCCGACTGCTGCGCGCGCGCCGTGAGCGGCCACGCGCCCGTCGCCGCCGCGCCGGCGAGAGCGGCGATGAACGCGCGGCGTTTGATTTCCGCGCTCATTCGATCACCTCGTCGGCGCGCAGCAGGAACGATGCGGGAATTTTGAGGCCGATGGCCTTGGCCGTCCTCGCGTTGACAACGAGTTCAATCCGCGTCGGCTGCTCGACCGGCAACGCAGCGGGCGGCGCGCCGCGCAGGATGCGATCGACATAGCCGGCGGTCTGACGGAAATGGTCGCGCAAGCTTGGCCCGTAGGACACGAGGCCGCCGGCGTCGACGCTTTCGCGGCGCCCAAACACCGTCGGCAAACGCGCACGGATGGCCAGCTCCGCAATTTTTTGGCGCTGACCGAGGAACATCGAATCGGGAAACACCACGAGGCCTTTGATGCCCGCCGCGGCGAGATGGGCAAAGGCGCTATCGATCTCCTCCGGCGCGCCGACGTTCACGTCCTCAAGGGTCACGCCGAGGGCGCGGGCTGCGCTATGGGTCTCGCGCTGCAGAAGCGGCATTGAAGGATTGTTGGGATTGGCGAATGCGGCAATGGGATTGACGCCTGGAGCGATTTCCAGGAGCAGTTCGACCAGCTTCCCGCTCAAGTCGAGCGCAATGTTGCTCACGCCGGTGATGTTTCCGCCCGGTCGCGCCAGGCTTTCGATCAGTCCCGTTGCGACCGGATCGGAGACGCCGAGAATAACGATGGGTATCGTCGTCGTCGCGCGCTGCGCCGGAACTGCCATCGCGGTGGTCCATGCCACGATGACATCGACCTTGAGCCGCGTCAGTTTGAGCGCGGCCTCGGTAGCTTGCGCAGGACTGCCATCGGTCAAGCCGTACGCGAAGGCGATGTTTTGGCCTTCGACGTAGCCGCGCTCGCGCATCCCCTGGCGGAACGCGTCGATATAAGGCGCGGCGATTTCGGCGGACGTCGGCAACAGCAGCCCGATCCGCGGCGTTGGCCGCGGTTGCTGCGCGCTCAGCCGCAGCGGTCGCGCGAGTGGAGCGGCGACCGCGCCGCAGAGAAGCGTGATGAACGCGCGGCGTTTCATGTCACCGCACTCAATTCCCACTCGTCATCGCCGGGCATAGCCGTTCGAAGAACGGCGTCGCTTCGCTCGCCTATGTCCCGGCGATCTCGCTTAGGTGGGCACCGTACCCACATTGTCGGGATGGCCGGGACAAGCCCGGCCATGACGAAAGAAAGAAAATTCATTCGATCACCTCATCGGCGCGCAGCAAGAACGCTTCGGGGATTTTAAGACCAAGCAGCTTCGCGGTCTTCAGGTTGACGACCAGTTCGAATTTGGTCGGCAGCTCGACGGGCAGATCGCCCGGCTTAATTCCTTTCAAAATCTTGTCGACGTAATCCGCCGCGCGCCGGAAACCGCCGCGCAGGTCGACCCCGTAGCTCATCAGACCGCCGGCGTCGACGTGCTCGCGCAAGCCAAACATGGTTGGGAGCCGCGCGGCGATTGCGAGCTCGGCGATGCGCCGGCGCTCATTGAGAAACATCGGATCCTGCAATACCAGAACGCCGTCGACACGTTCGCGGGTGAGTGACTGGAAGGCAGCGGCGAAATCGTCGGGGAACCCGACTTCGACGGGTACCAGCTTGATCGCCAACGCCGCCGCCGCGCTCTCGGCGCCCTTGCGCTGGATCGAATGCGCCTGAAAAGCAGAATGCAGCAGCATGCCCATTTTGGCCACCCCAGGAATGACCTCGGCCGCCAACGCGAACTGCTTCTCGGGCAAGGTATCCACAGTGCTGAGTATTCCGGTGATGTTTCCCCCGGGGCGGGCATGGCTTGCGACCAAACCCAGGCCAACAGGGTCGGTGAATGCGGGGGAAACGATGGGGATTGTCGCGGTTGCCTGGCGCATCGCAATAGTTGCCTGAGTATTGCCCGCGACCACGACATCGGGCGTGAGCCGCAAAATCTCCTCGACGAATGCCGGCAACCGTGCAAGATCGCCTTCCATATATCGGTACTGAATATCAACGTCGCGGCCGGCGACATAGCCGAGCTCCTGCATACGGCGCGCGAAGGCGGCGACGGTATGTGTTGCTGCTGCTGGCGATTGCCCGTGCAGGAAGACGACGACCGGCCGCCTGGTCGCTACCTGCGCATCCCCGATGCATGGAACGAATGCGCTCGCCGCCGCGCCGCCAGCAAGCGTGATGAACGCGCGGCGTTTGATCGCTGCGAGGTTCCCAATCGATTCGTGGCGCGCGCTCATTGCGGCACCGTCATCAGCTCGAGCACGTGGCCGTTCGGATCCGCGAAATAAAGCCCGCGGCCGCCACCCCAATCGTTGAGCTTGCCGTCATCCAAACTCCAGGGCGCGCTGCCGTAAGCGATGCCGGCCTTCTTGATGCGGCGAAAAATAGCATCGAACTCCGCATTGCTGACGTGAAAAGCGTAATGGTGACTATCGAATGTCTTGTCGTCCTCGAACAGCAAGGTCAGCGTCTTGTTGACCCGCACCGGCGCGAAGTGGTCGCTGCGTCCGCGATACCTCACGCCAAAAATGCGGGCGAAGAAGCGCGCCGCGGCAGCCTTGTCGCGGGCCGGCACGATCGTGTGGTTCAGGGTGATGGTCATACATCCATTCCTTCACCTAGCCGGTGGCGCGCGGCTCGCTGTTGGCGGTTCGGCATTCGCGGTCGTCTGGGCATTGCAAATCATTCGATCACCTCGTCCGCGCGCGCGAGCAGCGCCGGCGGTAGGGTGAGGCCGAACGCTTTCGCCGTCTTCAGGTTGATCAGGAGCTCGAACTTTGTGGGCTGATAAATCGGGATGTCGCCCGGTTTGGCCCCGTTGAGGATTTGGTGCACGTCATTGGCCATGCGCCTGAGCAGCTCCGCGAGATCGACGGTATAAGCCATCAGCCCACCGGCATCGACGTAATCGCGGTACGGACACATCGCCGGCAAGCGGTTCTTCTCGGCGAGCTCGACGATCAACTGGCGGTGAGCGTAAAGGTCCCCTTCGCCGCTGACCAACACTGCGTCCAGCCGTTGCTGCCCCATCGCAGCGAAGACGCGCTCAATCTCCGAGGCAGTCCCCTGCTGCGGGAGCATCCAAATCAGCGAAATTCCCAATCGGCCGCCGGCGTCCCGCAAGACTTGCCCAAAAGAATCGTCCCACCCGTCGCGCATACCCAGAAATGCGACCTTGGCTGTCGAAGGGATGGCTTCTTTTAGCATCTGCAGGCGCTTCCCCCAGATATCGATTCCGGCATCGAGGGTGATGCCGGTGAGGTTGCCGCCGGGTCGGGCCAAGCTGGTGACCAGCCCCGCTTTCAGCGGATCCAGCATGAACGCAACAACCGGTATTGTGCTGGTTGCCGCCGTAAAGACGATCACGACGGGGTTAGTTCCGGTGACGATCAAATCCGGGTTGCTGGTCACGATCTCCCGGGCCAAATCGGTATAACGCTCGTGATGCCCCTCGGCGGAATAGCGTTCGATGATCAGATTTTCTCCTTCGACGTAACCCAAGCGGCGTAGCTCGGCGAAAAACGCGCGCCATGCGCTCCCCCCACCGGTTTCGGTAATGAGGGTAGTCGGGATTGCCGGATGGAAAATCGCTATCCGGTGCTGCGTTGCCCGCTGCTGCGCGCGCGCGACGAGCGGCCAAAGATTCAACGATGCCGCCGCCGCTCCACCGACAAGAGTGATGAACTCGCGCCGTTTCATGTCAGCGCCCCCTGGGTTCGGGCCCACGTCTTTGGCGTCTTCAGCGCCCTTATTCTAACAAGACTAGCACGCCGGCAACCCGCCGTATGTGAGCGAGGTCACAATGCGGCCGCCCCGTGGGCGCTTGCGGAGTTGGTGGTATTCGTTTGGCATCGCTTCCGGATCCGACGGCATCGCGGATTGCCCCGCGGCGGTTGCCGAACATGCACGCGTAAGTGGCAATCGGTTATTGGCAGCGGTTACGCCGAATCTAATCGCCGAAATTATTCCTGAAAACTTCGAGGAAGCGCCGTTCGGCCGTGCCCGCCGGCCACGGCGAAAGATGATCGCGCTCCAGCGCCGCCGGCAGCGCCGGGCGCGGCCCAAAAAAACGCAGCGCTTCGGCGGTCTCGAATCCGGCAAGTTTGGTGGCTTCCAGAAACGCCGCGCCGGCGTCCGCGGCCTTGATGACGGCGCGCGCCGCGGCCGGCAGTTCGCCCGGCAGGCCGAAGCGGATGTGGATCGCGGTCAGCAGCCGCTTTTCGACGGCCTTATAGGAGTCGCCGATGATCGCCTTGAACGGCGAGATCATGTCGCCGATGACATATTCGGGCGCGTCGTGCAGCAGGATCGCGAGCGTCAATCGGCGGTCGAGCGGGCCGGCCTGACGCCGCGCGATCGCCGCGACCAGGAGCGTGTGCTGCGCGACCGAAAAAATATGCGGGCCCACGGTCTGCCCGTTCCAGCGCGCCACCCGCGCCAGCCCATGCGCGATATCCTCGATCTCGATGTCGAGCGGGGAAGGATTGACGAGGTCGAGCCGGCGCCCCGACAGCATGCGCTGCCACGCGCGCGGAGGCACGGCACGCCTCTTGGGTTTTTTCGGTGCGGTCATTGCGAGGAGCCGGCTTGTCCGCCGTAGCCCATCGAGCGTAGGCGGAAACGGCGACGAAGTATTCTTTATTCACGCGTGTGACAACGAGATTGCTTCGCTTCGCTCGCAATGACAAGTCACTTGGCCATTGCGAGGAGCCGGCTTGTCCGCCGTAGCC
>JBGPOB010000119.1:0-10647 GCA_041487815.1 Xanthobacteraceae bacterium
GGAAATCACCATTGCGGCGGGCGCGTTGTAACATGCAAGATTGAACATAGATTGGCGGCAACTTGGGCAGTTCGCCGCCTTAGCCCGCGGTTGCAGGTAACGCCATGTCCGACTTGCTGAGTCATCTCTTTGTTCCCATCGCCATCGGCGCCGTCGCCGTCGTATTGTTGTTCGGCCTCGTCAATATGATGCGGGGCGGTTCGCCCAATACCTCGCAGAGACTGATGCGGCTGCGCGTGCTGCTGCAGGCCGTCGCCATCGCCGTTATCATGTTCACGATTTGGGTCATGGGCCGTTGACAGCGGTAACGAAATAGGAGCGCCGATGGTCGTACTCAATCGCATCTATACCCGCACCGGCGACGACGGGATGACTTCGCTCGGTAACAACGAGCGACGCAAGAAATATGATCTGCGCATCGAAGCCTACGGCACGCTCGACGAAGTCAATGCCACGATCGGTCTGGCGCGCCTGCACACCGCCCAGGATGCGGTGCTTGATGCGCCGCTCGCGCGCATCCAAAACGACCTCTTCGACGTCGAGGCCGATCTGTGCCTATCGCAAAAAGGGCCCGGCGGGGCGCGCATGACCGTCACGGACGCGCAGGTGTCGTGGCTCGAAGGTGAAATCGATCGGCTCAACGAAGGGCTGGCGCCGCTGAAGTCCTTTGTCCTGCCGGGTGGAAGTCCGATCGCCGCCTATCTGCATCTGGCGCGCACGGTATGCCGGCGCGCCGAACGCATCATGGTCGCACTTGCCGACCGGGCGGGCGAGAGCGTTACGGCGTCGTCGTTGAAATACGTCAACCGGTTGTCCGATTTCCTGTTTGTCGCCAGCCGTCATGCCAACGACCGGGGCGCGACCGACGTGCTGTGGGTGCCGGGACAAAACCGCTAGCAATGCAGGTGCAAAGCCGCCGCTTTGGCGGGCGCACGCCGAGGGGGCCTTGCCGGCCACGTTGACCGCGGCAGGACGCGATATTAGGGTGCGCCGCAACAATTGGGGCTGAAATTGGCCTCCGGGGCGTAAATCCAAATCATGAAGATTCTGGTGGCGGTGAAACGGGCGGTCGACAAAGACGTGAAAATTCGCGTCAAGTCGGACGGGTCCGGCGTTGATCTCGCCAACGTCAAGATGTCGATGAACCCGTTCGACGAGATCGCGGTGGAGGAAGCCATTCGCCTTAAGGAGGCGGGCAAGGCGACTGAAATCATCGCGGTGTCGATCGGGCCGCAGCAGGCTTCCGAGACGATCCGCACCGCGCTCGCCATGGGCGCCGACCGCGGCATCTTGATCAAAGTCGATGGTCCGGTCGAGCCATTGGCAGTGGCGAAAATTCTCAAGGCAGTGGTCGCGGCGGAAGCGCCGGGCCTCGTCATCCTTGGCAAGCAGGCGATCGACGACGACTGCAATCAAACCGGCCAGATGCTGGCGGCGCTGCTGGGTTGGCCGCAGGGGACGTTCGCGTCGAAGCTCGTCATTGACGGCGACGCTATAGTAGTGACCCGCGAAGTCGACGGCGGATTGCAGACGGTGAAGTTGAAAGCCCCCGCCATCGTTACCACCGACCTGCGGCTCAACGAGCCGCGCTATGCTTCGTTGCCCAACATCATGAAGGCGAAAAAGAAGACGATTGACGAGAAGGCGCCTGCGGACTTCGGGGTTGATATCGCGCCGCGGCTTGAAGTCTTGAAGACGGTCGAGCCGCCCGGCCGCAAGGCCGGCGTCAAGGTTGCTTCCGTCGGCGAACTTGTCAGCAAGTTGAAAGAGGCGGGTGTGTTGTGACGACGCTGCTGATCGCGGAACACGACAACCGCAAACTCAAGGACGCGACCGCAAAGGCGCTGACGGCGGCAATACCGCTTGGCGGCGACGTGCATATCCTGGTTGCCGGGACAAACTGCCGTCCGGTGGCGGACGCCGCGGCAAAGTACGCCGGCGTTGCCAAGGTGCTAATCGCCGATTCCGCGCTTTACGCGCAAATGTTGGCCGAACCGGTTGCCGCGCTGATCGTTTCGCTCGCGCCGGCCTACGAGGCCATCGCCGCGGCGGCGACGACCACCGGCAAGAATTGCATGCCGCGGGTCGCGGCGCTGCTGGACGTAATGCAGATTTCGGATGTGACGAAAGTTCTTTCCGCCGACACGTTCGAGCGGCCGATCTATGCCGGCAACGCGATGCAGACCGTGAAATCGAAGGACAAGATCAAGGTCATCACCATCCGCACGGCTTCATTCGCGGCGGCCGCGGAAGGCGGGGCGGCGCCGGTCGAGGCAATCGCAGCCGCGGCCGACCCGGGCCTGTCTTCGTTCGTCGGCGAGGAATTGTCGAAATCCGAGCGTCCGGAGTTGACCTCGGCCAAAATCATCGTCTCTGGAGGACGCGCGATGCAGTCGCGCGAGAATTTCGCAAAATACCTCGAACCCGTGGCCGACAGGCTCGGGGCTGCCGTCGGTGCATCGCGCGCGGCGGTTGACGCCGGCTATGCGCCGAACGATTGGCAGGTCGGCCAGACCGGCAAGGTTGTCGCGCCCGAGCTTTATGTTGCGGTTGGGATTTCCGGCGCGATCCAGCATCTCGCCGGGATGAAGGATTCCAAGGTTATTGTCGCGATCAACAAGGACGAGGAGGCGCCCATATTCCAGGTCGCCGACTACGGCCTGGTCGCCGACCTCTACAAGGCACTGCCGGAACTGGCCGAGGAACTGGCGAAGGTAAAGGGTTGAGCGGCCCGGATTTCACGATAGGCTTCACGATCACAGCGCGGCGCAAAGCCGGCACCGGATAAATTCATGGCGCAGGTCATTCGTAAGGTCGGAGTCATTGGCGCGGGCCAGATGGGCGCTGGCATCGTGCATGTCTGCGCGCTCGCCGGGTTTGACGTGATGCTCAACGACGTCAGCGAGGACCGCATCAAGGCCGGACTTGCCACCATCAACGGCAACCTGGCGCGGCAGGCCAGTCGCAAGCGCATTACCGAGGAGCAGCGCCAGGCCGCCCTCAAGCACATTTCAGCGGCCCCGAAATTCGAACAGTTTTCCGACTGCGATCTCGTCATCGAGGCGGTGACCGAACGCGAGGACGTCAAGCGTAAGACGCTGGCCGATCTCTGCCCGGCGCTCAAGCCGGATGCCATGATCGGCACCAACACATCGTCGATTTCGATTACGCGGCTGGCGGCGGCGACGGACCGGCCGGAAAAGTTCATCGGCATCCATTTCATGAATCCGGTGCCGGTGATGGAACTCGTCGAAGTGATCCGCGGCATCGCGACCGAGGATTCAACCTTCGAGGCTACCAAGGCCTTTATCGCCAAGCTCGGCAAGACGATCGCGGTGGCGGAGGATTTTCCGGCCTTCATCGTCAACCGCATCCTGCTGCCGATGATCAACGAGGCGATCTACACGCTTTATGAAGGCGTCGGTTCGGTCGAGGCGATCGACACCGCCATGAAGCTCGGCGCGCACCACCCGATGGGGCCCTTGGAACTCGCCGATTTCATCGGGCTCGACACGTGTCTTTCGATCATGCAGGTGCTGCACGAGGGCTTGGCGGATTCGAAATACCGGCCGTGTCCGCTACTTGTGAAATACGTCGAGGCCGGCTGGCTCGGCCGCAAGACGCAGCGTGGATTCTACGACTATCGCGGCGAAAAGCCGGTGCCGACGCGCTGAGCGCCCACGCAAGCAATCATTTACGGATCGCCCGGTACACTCCGCCCCACGTTTGGGAGTGAGCGGTGGATCTTTCGGTTGTCGCGGCCTTTTTGTTGGGACAGCAGGCGCAAACGCAGCTTGCTTTGGCGGCAAAGTTCGCGCGCATGAATGCCGACAACGCGCGCGCGACTGCCCAACTCGTTGATGCCGCCAGCAAGAATATCGAACGGGCCGCCAACCTCGCGTCCGGCGTCGGACAGAACCTTGACGTCAGCGTCTAGACGTGTGCCCGTCACGGTGCCAGCGCCGCGCGCAAGAACTTTTTCGCATCTTCGCTCGCCCATTCCGCCGGCCCGGACAGAGTTGCAACCTCGCAGCCGGCCGGGTCGATCAGCAATGTTGTCGGCATGCCGAATGCTTTGCCGATCAGCTTCAGGTCTTGAAACACCTTGGCGCTCGGGTCTGCATAATATCCAAGGCCAGTGACGCCGACGTCCGCGAGCCACGCCTTCGGCTTGTCGAGGTCGCGGGTGTCGATATTGATCGCGACGACTTCAAAATCCTTAGCCCCGAGGCCGCGTTCGAGTTCGGCGAGCGCGGGCAACTCCTTGCGGCAAGGCACGCACCACGTCGCCCACAGGTTGAGGAGTACGGTGCGGCCGCGCCAATCGGCGAGCGTCCTGGGCGCGCCGGCCGCGTCCTTGAAGGCGAGGTTGGGCAGCTGCCGCGCCTCGGTCGCGACCTGCAACGCCGCGATTTCGCCAAGACCGTGGGGCGCCAGCGCGCTCGCCCGGGCGAGCGCCGGCCGGCAGGCAAGGTCGCCCGCATTGCGCGTCATGCCTGCAATCCCGTATACCCCCGCGAGCGCGATCGCGGCCAACGCGGCGATGCCGATCAGCTTGGCATTGCGCCGGGGTTTCGGGGTCGGTGTGGTATCAGCCGTCAAGGTCGATCCTTTGTACGCGGGCGTTCCGGGGAAAGGGAAACATACGTCCGGCGGTTTGAAGTTCAACGGTTGGACATTCGGCGATTGGACGTGTCATGAGCAATAAGATGTGGGGCGGCCGGTTCGCGGACAAGCCTGCCGCGATCATGTCCGAAATCAATGCATCGATCGACGTCGACCGGAAACTGTTTCGCCAGGACATCGCCGCCAGCAAGGCGCATGCGGAGATGCTCGCAAAACGCGGCATCATTTCGGCGCAGGATGCGAAAAAAATCGTTCACGGTCTAGACAAGATCCTGTCAGAGATCGCGCAGGGCAAATTTCGCTTCAAGCGGCATCTCGAAGATATCCATATGAATGTCGAGGCCCGGCTTGCCGATCTGATTGGCCCGGCGGCCGGCAGGCTGCACACGGCGCGCTCGCGCAACGATCAGGTCGCGACCGACTTCCGGCTCTGGGTGCGCGATACGATCGATGCCCTCGATGCGCAGCTCGCGGATTATCAGCGCGCGCTGGCCCGCCGGGCGCTGGCGCATGCCGCAACCGTGATGCCCGGCTTCACCCACCTGCAGAGCGCGCAGCCCGTGACCTTCGGCCATCATCTCCTGGCCTATGTCGAGATGGCGGCGCGCGACCGCTCGCGGCTTGCCGATGCCCGGCGGCGGCTTAACGAATCGCCGCTCGGCGCGGCGGCGCTGGCCGGCACGTCGTTCCGGATTGATCGCGCGCTGACGGCCAAAAAGCTGGGTTTCGACCGCCCGGCCGCCAATTCGCTCGACGCCGTCTCCGACCGCGATTTCGTGCTCGAAGTGCTCGCCGCCGCGGCGATCGCGGCGACGCACCTTTCGCGATTCGCCGAGGAGATCGTGATGTGGACGTCGCCGCTCGTCGGCTTCTTGAGGCTCTCGGACAAATTCACGACCGGCTCCTCGATCATGCCGCAGAAGCGCAACCCGGACGCCGCCGAGCTCGTCCGCGCCAAGACCGGGCGCATCGTCGGTGCGCTCAGCGCGCTGTTGATCGTCATGAAAGGGCTTCCGCTCGCCTACCAGAAGGACATGCAGGAGGACAAGGAAGGCGCCATCGACGCGCTCGCCGCGCTTTCGCTCTGCGTCGCCGCCATGACCGGCATGGTGCGCGACATGAAGCCGGATGCTGCGCGCATGAAGGCGGCGGCCGGGGTCGGCTACGCGACCGCGACCGATTTGGCCGATTGGCTGGTGCGGAAACTGAAGATGCCGTTCCGGCAAGCCCACCATGTGACCGGCCGCATTGTCGCGGGGGCGGAAGCGGCCGGTGTGCCGCTCGAGGAGCTGCCGCTTGCCGACATGCGCAAGATCGAACCGCGAATCACCAGGGCGGCGCTCGCGGTCCTGAGCGTCGAACGTTCGGTTGCGAGCCGTACGAGCTATGGCGGGACGTCGCCCGCGAACGTCAAGCGCGAAGCGCAAAAGTGGCTGCGGCGGCTGGGCGATGCGCGTCGCTGAGGCGGCGCGGGTTGCTGCCATAGTGACGCCATGGCTCGTCTGCTATGGTGAAACGACATTGGAGAGAATGCCTTGAAGCCGACACCGCTGACCCGCCTTGCGCTATTCGCCACGCTCGCCGCGGCGTTTGCGGTCACTGGCTGCGGCCGCAAGGGCCCGCTCGAAGCGCCCCCGTCCACGACGACCATGGCGGCGCCCGCCCCGACGCAATCCACGCTCGGCGAGCCCGAACACACCGGGCTTGAAGGCGAGCGCCGTGCGGAGTCAGCTCTGCCGCCGCCGCAGAAGAAATCGTTCTTCCTTGACTGGCTGTTGAAATAGGCCGCCACGCGCCAGCGGTTTGAAACGGTTGACCAAATCCGCCCATGCGCGCCCGCTGGATTGTCCGTTCTGTTATTCCCGCATTGCTGGCGGTTTGGCCGACGGGTGCCGCTCGCGCAGTCGATGAAATTCAGGTCTACAATGGCGAGATCGCGAAAATCGGCCAGTTTTCGCTGGAAAAGCACTTCAACTATGCCTTCAACGGCCGCAAGGAGGCGGATTTCCCGGGCGGCCTGGTGGCCAATCGAGCGCTCAACGGGACGCCGGAACTCGCTTACGGCGTCACCAACTGGTACGAGGCCGGCCTTTATTTGCCCTACGCCATCGATCGCGACGGCAACACCTATTCCAACGGCTTCAAGATCAGACATCTGTTCGCGGTGCCCGATGCCGGCAAGCGCGCATTCTTCTATGGGGTCAATTTCGAATTCAGCTACACGACGCCCAAATTCTCCGAAACGCGCTTCGCTTCCGAAATCCGACCGATCATCGGCGTCCGCAAGGGCGACTACGAGTTCATTATCAATCCGATCGTCGATATCGGCTTCGGCTCGCATGGCGAAGTCGAATTTCTGCCGGCGGTGCGCCTGGCCCGCCGGTTTGGCGAGGACTTTGCACTCGGCGCCGAATACTACACGGCGCTCGGGCCGTTTCGCAGCTTCCTCCCGTTCGAAGAGCAGCAGCACAACATCTACGCTGTGGTTGATTTCCGGCTGGGGCGCTTCGAGATCAATGCTGGCCTCGGCTACGGCCTGACGGGTGGTTCCGATCGACTGATCGCCAAGCTGATCGTGGGGACCGATCTCAACTAGGCGGTTCTTTTGCCAGCCGCGTGCATCTGCGCTACACGGACCCGTTTCGGTTGGTCTGACCATGCATCATTTCGACTATCGCAACGGCGCCCTGCACGCGGAAGGCGTCGATCTCGCCGGCCTCGCCGACGCCGTCGGCACGCCGCTCTATTGCTATTCCACGGCGACGCTCGAGCGGCACTACAAGGTGTTCGCGGGAGCCTTCGCGGACGTGCGCGCGCTTGTCTGCTATGCCATGAAGGCGAATTCCAACCAGGCGGTAATCGCGACGCTGGCGAAACTTGGCGCCGGTGCCGACGTCGTGTCCGAAGGTGAACTGCGGCGCGCGCTTGCGGCCGGCGTACCGCCGCAAAAAATCATGTTCTCCGGCATCGGCAAGACCGCGCGCGAACTCGCCGCTGCGGTCGATGCCGGTATCCTTTGCATCAACGTCGAATCGGAAGGCGAGCTTGAATTGTTGTCGTCGGTCGCCGTCGGCAAGGGCCGGACCGCGCACGTATCGCTGCGCGTCAATCCCGACATCGACGCCAAGACCCATCGCAAGATCGCCACCGGAAAGTCCGAGAATAAATTTGGCATCCCGATCAGCCGCGCGCGCGATGTTTATGCCCGTGCTGCCAAGCTGCCGGGCTTGCTGGTCGCCGGTGTGGATATGCACATCGGCAGTCAAATTACGGAGCTTGCGCCCTTTGGCGATGCGTTCGCGTTGTTGTCGGACTTCGTGCGCGCGTTGCGCAGCGATGGTCACGAGATATCTCACGTCGATCTCGGCGGCGGTCTCGGCATTCCCTACCGCGAGGATATCGATCAGCCGCCGCATCCCGACGACTATGCCGCGATGGTCAAGCGCGCGACCCGCGATCTCGGCTGCACGCTGATCTTCGAACCCGGCCGGCTGATCGTCGGCAATGCCGGCATCCTGCTGACGCGGGTGATCTATGTAAAGCGCGGCGAGGCCAAGACGTTCGTCATCGTCGATGCGGCGATGAACGACCTCGTGCGGCCGACGCTGTATGAGGCGTACCACGACATCAAGCCGGTGCGCGCCGCCGCGCCCGGCGCCCGCCGCGTCACCGCCGATGTGGTCGGGCCGGTGTGCGAGACCGGTGATTTTTTGGCGCTTGAGCGCGACATGTCCGAGCCGCGGCCGGGCGATCTTTTGGCGGTCATGACCGCGGGCGCCTATGGCGCGGTACAGGCCGGGACCTACAACACCCGTGCGCTGGTGCCTGAGGTGCTGGTCAGGGGTACGGAGTGGGCCCTGGTGCGCCCGCGCGTCGAAGTCGATCAATTAATCGCGCTCGACAAGCTGCCGAAGTGGTTGTGAAATCGACGCAATCCCGTGTTGGCGTCGTCCCGCGTTAATGACACGTTGCCGTGAGGGCGTCGCATTTCCGCCGCCGCCGGATGCCAGGAACGCGTCTTGCATGGTAATGTTGTAATATTGCCTTTTATTATAGCCTCTTGGGCTGGAGAATCAGTTGACCGATCGAGGGCCAACCCCAAGCAATTCTGACCCGGCATCTCGGGACGAACCCGGCGACGTCGTACTGGCGCGCGCCGTCTCGCGTGCGCGCTGGACGCTGTTGTGGGAACGGCTGTGGCCCGCGCTGGCGATGCTCGCGACGGTCGCGGGGTTGTTTCTGGCGGTTTCGTGGATCGGCGTATGGCTGTGGCTGCCGCCGCTCGGCCGCGCCATCGGGCTGTTCGCCTTTGCGATTGCGCTGGCGGCCACAACGGCGCCGCTCCTGTTCCTGCGTTTTCCTTCCATCGCCGCCGGCCTGCGCCGGCTCGACCGCGCCAGCGGGCGGCCGCACCGGCCCGCCACGGCCATTGCCGATGAGATCGCAACGTCACGCGATGACGCCTGGTCGCTCGCGCTGTGGCGCGCGCATGTCGAGCGCGCGCTTGCGGCGGCACGCGGACTTTCGCCCGGCATTCCAATGCCGCGTCTGGCTGCTCGCGACCCGGTCGCCGTGCGCGCGCTCGTGCTCATTCTTGTCGTCGTCACCGGTATTGCCGCCGGCAACGAGCGGTTGCGCCGCATCGCTGCGGCGTTCGACTGGCAAGGTGTCGTGGTGCCGGCGAATTTCCGCCTCGACGCCTGGGTGTCGCCGCCGACCTATACCGGCAAGGCGCCGTTGATCCTGTCCGGCATCCGGCCCGGCGAAGTAACGCAACAACAGCCGGTTGCCCTGTCGGTTCCTGTTGGCAGCACGCTTGTGGTGCGCGCCAGCGGCAAGGTTCGTTTCGACATCGCCACCACCGGCGGCCTCGCCGCGACAACCGACAAGGCGTCGCCGCAGGTGCCGTCGGGCGCCGAAGAATTCCGCTTCACCATCACGGACGGCGGCAGCGCCACGGTACGCGGGATCGGCAACAACCTGAAATGGAGTTTCATCGCTGTCCCGGACGGCGCCCCAACGATCGTGCTCGTGAAGGATCCGGAACCGCAGGCGCGCGGCGCCCTCAAGCTCACCTACAAGGTCGAGGACGACTATGGAGTCGTCGACGCGCAAGCCAAGTTCGCGCTCAAGCCGAACGGCGGCGCATCGGTCGATACGCCGCGTCCGCTCTATGGGCCGCCCGACATGCCACTCGTCCTGCCGCAATTGCGGGCTAAGAGCGGCATCGCCGAAACGACCAAGGACATCACCGACCATCCGTGGGCAGGCGCCGACGTGACCATGACGCTCGTTGCGCGCGATGAAGCCGGCAACGAAGGCCGCAGCGCGACGACGGAGGTGCGTCTGCCGCAGCGCGTCTTCATCAAGCCGTTGGCGCGCGCGCTGATCGAGCAGCGCCGTAGTCTCGCCCTCGATGCCGAGGCGCGCGACCGCGTCCTGATCGCGCTCGACGCACTGGCGATCGCGCCGGAGCAGTTCACGCCCGAGACCAGCATTTATCTTGGGTTGCGGTCGATCTACTGGAATCTGGCGCAGGCCAAGAGCGATGACCAGCTCCGTGAAGTCGTTCAGAGGCTGTGGTCGATGGCGACACAGCTCGAGGACGGCGACGTATCGGATGCCGAGCTGCGCCTACGGCAGGCGCAGGACGCGCTGCGCCAAGCGCTCGAGCGCGGCGCCAATGACGACGAAATCAAGCGGCTGACCGAGGAACTGCGCGCGGCGCTCGACAAGTTCCTGCAGGCGCTGGCGGAGGAACTACGCAGGAATCCGCAGCAGCAGACACGCCGTATCGATCCCAACTCGCGCATGCTGAGATCGCAGGATCTCAAGAACATGATCGACCGGCTTGAGCAGCTTGCCCGCTCCGGCGCCAAAGATGCTGCGCGGCAATTGCTCGAACAGCTCCAGCAGATGCTCGAAAACCTGCAGATGGCGCGGCCCGGCGGCGACATGGGCGACATGGACGACGACATGATGTCGGCGCTCGACGAACTCGGCGACATGATCCGCAAACAA
>JBGPOB010000120.1:0-10620 GCA_041487815.1 Xanthobacteraceae bacterium
CGCATGGTGGCGGTGGCGGACCCGAAATTCCGCGCCAGCCGCGGTCTGTCAGACACGGATTTTGAGAATCTCGTTTCCCTGTTTGATCGGCTTTTGAGCGGCGCGTTGCGCGGCCGGCCGGCCGGCATGACCATCTCGATGCACAATTGCCGCGGCAATTTCCGGTCGCGCTGGGCGGCCGAATGCAGCTACGAACCGGTGGCCGAGCGGCTGTTCAATATCAAGGGCATCGACGCTTACTTTCTCGAATACGACAGCGAACGCGCGGGAGGCTTTGAGCCGCTGCGCTTTCTGCCCAAGCCCAAGATCGCCGTTCTGGGCCTCGTCACCAGCAAATCCGGTCTGCTTGAATCCAAGGATGCGATCAAGCGCCGCATCGATGAGGCGACCAGGTATGTCGATTTCGACCGCATCTGCCTGTCGCCGCAATGCGGGTTCGCCTCAACGGAGGAGGGCAACGAACTGGCCGAAGAGCAACAATGGGCGAAGCTGGCATTCGTCAAGGAAATTGCCGGCGAAGTCTGGGGTGGCGCATGACCGCGTTGCCGCAGGAAGCGCGGCTTGCACCGGCCGGCGTCAAAAGCTGTGGCACGGCCGGCAAAGTGGGCCGCGGGGCCGGCGGAGATTCCGGCCTGAAATTGCAGATATTTGGCCCCGCAACGCTCAGGGAGCGTTGAAAGTTATGCGCCCATGCTGATAGCCTCCACGGCTGAGGGAACGCAGCTACAGTTTGCAATGGGAGGATGAATTCGATGAACGTCACTCGGATGACTACGCTGCCGGTCATGGCGCTGGCAACGATGCTGGCTGCGGGACATACCACCCGCGCGGCTGAACTTATTTACGGAAACTGGACGCCGGCCCTGGAGTATCAAAACCGCGTCGCAATGCCGGAGGTATTCAAAAATATTGAGGCCGAAACCAAGGGCGACATTAAATGGAAGCTCATTCCGGGCGGCCAGATCGCCGACGGCAAGACCACATTCACCGCGGTCAAAGACGGCTTGATGCAAGGCGGTCTCGCTATCGTGCCGTATGTGCCGAATTCCATACCGTCAGTTTACGCGATCTATTCGACACTCATTTTCGGTGAGGACGACGTCGTCGCCGCAAACGGTGCGGCCGTAGAGACGATCCATCTGCACTGTCCGTCGTGCATCGAGGAATACAAGAAGTTCAATGCGGTCGGCATTGGTGGATGGACAAGCTCCGCCTACTACCTGGCGTGCCGCGAGCCGATCAAGACCTACGACGAGCTCAAGGGCAAGCGCGTTCGCGCGACCGGCGGCAACGCCGAGATGCTCAAGCTTGCCGGCATGGTTCCGATCGGCGCGACGCTGACCGAAGCCGTCGGCCTGTTGCAGCGCGGCGGGCTCGACTGCCAGCATGGCATCCACGATTGGCTGCGCACGTTCGGCTACGGTGACTTTGCGAAATATGTGATGGACGCGCCACTCGGATTGTCCGGCCCGGCGATCGGCATGTACCTAAACCGCGATACCTGGAAGGCCTTTACGCCCGAACAGAAAAAGATCCACGTCAAGTGGGGCGCCTGGCTGTCCGCGAAGCTTGCAATCGGAAATTTCATCGAGTCCAATGAAGCTTCGCTGAAGACATTGACCGAGACCAAGGGTCTTCAAATCGTCAAAGTCGGCACAGCGTTCAACAAGGTCACCGACGACTACAACAAGGCACAGCGAGCGATCAACATCGAGACCGCAAAGAAATTCGGTGTCAGCGATCCCGAAAAGATCATCGACTACTATTCGGCCGCGGTGGAACGTTGGCGCGCGAAGTCGAAGGTAATTGGTCGCGACGTCAACAAATTCACCGATGCTTTGAACAGCGAAGTCTTCTCCAAGGTCGATCCCGAGAAGCTGTAATCCAGAATCCATGCGAGCGAGCCGCAACGCAAGCGCGTTGCGGCTCGCTGTATTGGTTCAGAGAAACTCGACGTCCTCACGAGAATTTAGGTTTTGCCAAAAACTTGACCACCCCACAACGTCAGGGTGCGGGGCCGTAGTGGTACGCTAAATCGGATGAAGGAGTGCCGCGCATGAATCGCAGCCTAAACCGAATTCTTGAGCGGCTGGAACTTCCGATTAACATATTTCTTTGGATCGGCCTGATCGGTGCCGTGCTGATGATGCTGCATGTCACGATAGATGTTGCCGGCCGGACGATCTTCAATCATCCGTTCGAAGGAACGACGGAAATCGTGTCAGCGTGGTACATGGTCGCAGTCGCTTATTTGGCATGGGCGTGGATTGCGCGATACGACCGCCACATCCACGTCGATATGTTCACGCTGAGAATGCCTGCGGGCCCAAAGTTCTGGCTCGAAATCGCCGTCAAGTTTGTAACGATGATCTATGTCGCGCTGTTCACCTGGCGAACGGTCCTGCGCGCGATTAGCCAAACCCAACTCGGCGAAGTGTGGCTTGCGGGCACCAAGTACCTCCCGGTTTGGCCCAGCCGATGGGTGCTGCCGATCGCGGGCGCGCTGATGGTGATCTATCTCGTCGTGCGAATCGCTGCGGATCTCACTAGCCCATCAAAAGATTGACCGGGGGAGAATTGTCTTGAGCACGTTCGCGCTGGGATCGCTCAGCCTGGTCTGCATTCTGATCTTGATCGCGCTGCGCGTTCCGATCGGCGTCGCGCTCGGCGGCGTTTCGTTCATCGGTTTTTGGTATCTGCGCAATGTCAACGTTGCGCTCAGCGTGCTGGAAGACACGCCATTCGTGTTTTCCGCGAATTGGGATCTGACTGCGATTCCGATGTTCCTGCTGATGGGCGCCATTGCGAATGGCTCCGGAATCAGCAGCGCATTGTTTCGCGCAGCGCGCGTGTGGTTTGGCGGGATGCCGGGCGGGCTTGCGGTGGCGACGAATTTTGCCTGCGCCGGGTTTGCCGCCGCCTGCGGATCGAGCGTCGCCGCTGCTGCGGCGATGGCGCGGATCGCGATCCCGGAAATGACCAAGCAGGGATATGACAAGGGCTTGGCTTCAGGGGTAGTGGCCAGCGCGGGTACATTGGCGGCGCTGATACCGCCAAGTATCTTGTTCGTCCTTTACGGTATTTTTGCGGAAGTTTCGATCGCGAAGCTGTTGATCGCCGGCATTCTTCCCGGCCTGCTGACGGCGGCGATCTACGCCATCCAAATCGTGATCCGCTGCAAGCTGAATCCCGCGCTGGCGCCGCTGATTGAATTTCCCGACCGCAAGCAATTGTGGCACGACCGCTGGGAAGCGCTTGGCGGCATCTGGCCGCTTCTCGTGTTGATCCTGGGAATTATCGGCGGGCTTTTCGCCGGCGTAGTCACTCCGACGGAAGCCGGAGCGGCCGGTGCGTTTCTGGCGGCAGCCATCGGATTTCTCCAGCGCTCGCTGAATTTCGAACGCTTTCTCGAAAGCCTCGAGGACGCGGTCGCCACGACGGCGCAGATTTTCTTCGTCGGCATGGGCGCGGTCATGTACACCAAATTTCTTGCGCTCGCCGGCGTCGGGACAATGCTCATCAACCTGATTGGCACCTGGTCGGTCGATCCCCTTCTTCTGGTGATCGCGATCACCCTGATCTACATCGTGCTCGGCATGTTCCTCGATCCGCTCGGCATCATATTGATCACTGTGCCGATCTTCGTCCCGATGTTTGCCGCGCTCAACCTCGATCTGGTGTGGCTCGGCGTGCTGGTGGTGAAATACGTTGAAATCGGCATGTTGACTCCGCCGGTCGGATTTAACGTTTACGTCGTCAAAAGCGTCGTTGGCGACAGCATTCCACTGGAAAAAATCTTTGAGGGCTGCTTGTGGTTCCTGGTCTGCGAGGTCGTCATCATGACCCTGCTGATCGCGTTCCCGCAAATCTCGCTATGGCTGCCGAACGCGATGCAGTGATGCCTCGCGGCATCATCGCACGCGTTCCCATCACGCTTCGCGGTTACTGCGTCTGCGGCATCCTCAGCCGCGCCGCCAGCAGCATCGCAATCGCCAACGCCACTGCGATTCCGGCGACGCAGGCTTCCCAGCCGTAGTGGTCGAACAGTTGTCCGAGTATCGCGCTGCCGACAAGGCCGCCGGCGAAATAGCAGGATACCCCGCTAACGACGCCGCTCTCGCATCGCGCAAAAAATCCGCTACGATCTTTGTCCCGCACGTTGACACCGTCGAACGCCAATCTCCCGCGACACCATCACAGGAATTCCGCATGGCGCTGTTGATCAATTTCTTTTTCGGCAAGTCCGAGGACTGGAAGGCGTATTTTTCGCGCGAAATGCCGGACCTCGACGTCCGCTTCTGGCCCGAGCCCGGCAACCGCGCCGACATTGACGTGATCGCCTGCGGCTGGCTGCCGGAAGGCGAGTTCAAGACCTTTCCCAACCTCAGGCTGATCGTGTCGCTGTTGGCGGGCCCGGACCATCTGCTGCACGATTCCGCAGTGCCGAAGCAGGTGCCGATCGTGCGCGCCGGCAATCCGGAAGGCGACGCGATGATGAGCGAGGTGACGCTGCTGCATGTGCTGCGCCACCATCGCAACCTGCCGGCCTACGCGGCCGCGCAGCAGCGCGCCGAATGGATCAACTTGCCGCGCCTGCCGGCGCGCGAGCGCAAGGTCGGCGTCATGGGGCTTGGTCTGATCGGCATGGCGGCGGCAAAGCAATTGGCCGACATCGGGTTTCAGGTCGCCGGCTGGGTGCGCAAGCCGCGCCCCGCCGACGGCGTCGAAGTCTTCGCCGGGCGCGGGCAGCTGCCGGCGTTTCTGGCGCGCAGCGAAATCCTGGTGAACCTGTTGCCGCTCACGACCGAGACGCAAGACATTCTCGACGCCGTGGCGTTTGCACAACTGCCGAAAGGCGCAGCGGTGATCAACCTCGGCCGCGGCGGCCACCTGGTCGAAAAAGACCTGATCGCGGCGCTCGACAGCGACCACCTCGCGGCGGCAACCCTCGACGTGTTTCGCACCGAGCCACTACCGAATGACGATCCGCTGTGGCGGCACCCGAAGATCACGGTCATGCCGCACGCCTCGCGCCGCGTCGAGATCAAGCCAATGATGCCGCGTGTCGCGCACGCCATCCGCTGCTTGCGGGCGGGCAAGCCGCTGGAGAACCTGATCGATCGGGCAAGGGGATATTAGGTACGCTCTACACAATCTGAAGCAGATTCTTCCCGTCATGGCCGGACTTGTTCCGGCCATCTCGCTTAGTAAAGCACAGTGTGTGTGAATCGAGATCGCCGGGACAAGCCCGGCGATGACGAGGTCAGTGTTTCAGTCAAACTAAACACACCCTACGCCACTCCGGCAATATACGCCCGGATCGCGGTGCCCACGTCGTCCTGCGCGGTGCCGAAACTCATTACCGTCGAAACGTGGTTGTGGCCGGAAAACCAGGCCATGTGCGGGCTCTTGCCGTCGCGGTTCGTCAGCGCGGCGGCCAGTTCATAGGTCGGCGTCACGAGCGATGCGGGATCGTATTCAGCGACGCTCAGCAACAGCGGCAGGCCGCCGGCGCTGTGCTTCGCCGCCTGCGTGATCGGCGAGCGCGCGGCATAGGTTGACTTGTCGGCGCCGAAATACGCGAGCCGGCCCGCGGCCAACTCGCCCTCGACCTTGTAGGGCCCGCTCATCAGGATACAAGCCGAAACTCCGACGCCGCCGGCGCCATGAAACTGCGGGTCGAACAGATAGCTCGCCGTGTGGGTCGCGCCAGCCGACTGGCCAAAGACGATCAGGCGATCGGGATTGCCGCCGAATTTCCGGGCGTTGGCCCTGGCCCAGGCGATGACGGCGCCGACATCTTGCGCGCCGGCAGGCCACCCATGCGCCGGCGCCAGCCGATAATTGGCGACGAGGGTGAGAATGCCGTGGCCGGCGAAATAGCGGCCGACGTTGCCGTAGAAAACGCCGTCGCCGTTCTTGTCGCCGCCGACGAAACCGCCGCCGGGGATGTAGATCAGCACGCGGTCGGCCGGTTGCGCCGGCTTGTAGACGTCAAGTTTTTGACGCGCGTCCGCGCCATAGGCGACATCGGCGGTCACGGCGACCGCCGATTTCGGGGCTTTCACCAGCGGCGCATAGAGCTTGCGCGTGGCTTCGAGAATATCGGGATCGAATTTCGTCCCGAAGGCGGCGACCTTGCGAAGAACTTCGGCGATTTCGCCGCTGGGCGCTGCGACTTTGTCGAGCATGACGCGCTTCCTCTTGTCCCGGATTGGCCCTTGCTGACTTAAAGCTTTGCATTTCTCGGGCACACCGTCGAGGCGGTCGGACGCACGGCGCATCCTTGTCGCCAAACCCGAACTCGGGTACCGTGACCGTCGATGCGCCGCTTCTGCTATCGCTCGTTTGTGTGGCTGCTTGCCGCCGCTTTCGCCGCCAGCGGAGCGACATGGCGGCAAGGTACGGCCGCCCACTTTGCACCGGCCGTCGCCGTATCGGCTGACGCTTCCGCGCACCACGAAAGACACGGGCATGCCGGCGGCCACGGCGCGCATCATGGCGATCATGCGACGGCAGGTCACGGCGATAACACCGCCGCCGCATCGGAATCTCTGCCGTCCGCCGACCATGCCTGCCAGAAATGCTGCAGCATGTGCAACGTTGCGAGCGTCGTGCCCGACGACATAAGCGCGGATGTCACGCCCGTGGTGTCGTCGATCGTGTTTCTGATCGCGACCAACAATCTTACCGAGCGAATACCTCTGCTCGATCCCGGCATACCCAAACGCCTGACCTGAACCGAACGGCATCGCATGCGCGGTGCCCGTGACCCGGCTGCGCCGCAAGCGCGGGGCGGATCGATGTTCATTCAGGGAAGGCAATTGCAATGTTGTCCCGCTTTTCATGGCGTGCCCGCGCCGCATCGGCTGCGGCGTTCGGGCTATGGCTGTGGGCGTCTGCGCTGGCAGCGGCACAGCAGCCGACATTTCCGCCGGTCCATCGGTCCGGCACCGCGTTGTCGCATCCACTTGTCGGTCCGGACCCGTCCGACCCGGCATCGTCGGCGCCAGCAATGCGGTATCGCTCGACCGTCGCGCCGTTCACCAGCCGGCGGCCGTCCGAGCCCGCCCCGTGGCGCGAACAGAACGAGCGCGTCGCCCCGCCGCCCAAAGCCGGTCAGTAGGAGTCGCGCGATGTCTCCTGTTGCAAGGTCATCGGCGTTGCCGCGGATGCTACGCCTGATCGTGGGAATGGCGGCCATGGCGTTGTCTGGCTGCGCCACTTTTTCCCCCGACGGCGGAATGAGCGCGGTCTCCGACATTGCAGGGACTGCGTTGCGGAAAGACGTGGTCGCGATCCGCACCGAGGACGATGCCGCCGTCGCCCGCGCGGCCGTTGATCGCTTGTTGCGGCGCGCCTTGTCCGCGGATGCGGCGGTGCAGGTCGCGCTCCTCAACAACCGGGGCCTGCAGGCGGCCTACAATGAGCTGAGCCTCGCCGAGGCTCACATGGTTCAGCAGAGCCTGCCGCCAAACCCGACGATTTCCCTGTCGCGCATTGCCGGCGCGGCCGAGATCGAAATCGAACGCAGGATCATCGCCGATATTCTTGCGCTCGCCACCTTGCCGGCGCGTTCCGAAATCGCACGCACGCGCTTCCGGCAGGCGCAATTGGCCGCGGCTCTGGAGACGCTGCGCATTGCCGCACGGACGCGGCGCGCGTATTACCGGGCGGTCGCCGCGCGCGAATTCGTGGAATTTCTCACGCAGGCCCAGGCGGCGGCGGAAACCGCAACGCAACTTGCCAGGCGCCTCGGCGAGAGCGGCGCCATGAACAAGCTCGATCAGGCGCGCGAGCAGGTGTTTTACGCAGATCTCACGGCGCAGCTTGCGCTCGCGCGCTGGCGCGCGGCGGGCGAGCGCGAAGCGCTGGTCCGCATGCTCGGGCTGTGGGGCCACGACCTCAATTTTGCGCTGCCACGCTCGCTTCCCGGCCTGCCGCGGCGTGTGGCGAACCTGCCAACCGTCGAAGTGGAGGCAGTTCGCCGCCGGGTCGACCTCCAGATTGCGCGCATGGAGCTTGACGCTCTGGCGAAATCGCTCGGGCTCGTCCACGCGATGCGCTTCATCAATCTCCTCGACGGCGGATACGCCGACAAGGTCACGCGCGAGAAGCAGACGGGCGAGCGCTTCCGCGATCGCGGCTTCGATGTCGAGCTTCAAGTTCCGCTGTTCGATCTTGGCGAGGTGCGGGTGCGCCAGGTTCAAAGCGTCTACATGCTGGCGGTGAACGCGTTGCTTGAGAAAGCGGTCAACGTCCGTTCGGAAGCGCGCGAGGCGTACTTGGCCTACCGCTCGCACTTCGATATCGCCAACCACTACGAACGCGAGATACTGCCGCTGCGCAAGATCATCTCGGATGAGACGCTGCTTCGCTACAACGCCATGCAGATCGACGTGTTTGCGCTGCTGGCGGAGGCGCGCCAGCGCATCGCCGCCAATATCACGGCGATCGAAGCCAGGCGCGACTACTGGCTGGCGCAGGCGAACCTCGCGGCAGCGGTCATCGGCGGCGTCTCGGCAAGCACGGCGGAGGCTCAGCAGCCAGGCTCCGCCGCGGTCACCCCAAGCGAACCCGCGGGTCACTGACACACGGAAAGGAAGTCACATGCTGTCTCGAAGAAAGTTTCTCAGATCGGCGGCCGTACTCGCAAGCGCAACGGCGGTGAGCGGGCGCGCGCAGGCTGCGTCCATTCCGGAGGCGCCCGTGATGGACAAGGCGACCATGCAGCCGCCGCTGTTTCCATCAAGCGGGCCCGACTACCAGCCGGTGGTTACGCTCAACGGCTGGACGCTGCCCTGGCGCATGAACGGCGACTGGAAGGAATTTCATCTTGTCGCCGAGCCCGTGGTCCGCGAACTTGCGCCCGGGATGAAGGCGCACCTGTGGGGCTACAACGGCCAGTCGCCGGGCCCGACCATCGAGGCCGTCGAAGGCGACAAGGTGCGCATCTTCGTCACCAACAGGTTGCCGGAGCACACCACCGTCCATTGGCACGGCATGCTGGTGCCGTGCGGGATGGATGGCGTCGGCGGTCTGACGCAGCCGCACATCAAGCCGGGCAAGACCTTCGTCTACGAGTTCGCGCTCAAGAAGAGCGGGACGTTCATGTATCACCCGCATGCCGACGAAATGGTGCAGATGGCGATGGGCATGATGGGCTTCTTCGTCGTGCACCCGCGCGACCCGAATTTCATGCGCGTTGACCGCGATTTCGTCTTCCTGATGAATTCCTATGACATCGATCCCGGCAGCTACGTGCCCAAGGTCATGACCATGACCGACTTCAATCTGTGGACCTGGAACAGCCGCGTCTTTCCCGGCATCGACCATTTCGTTGTGCGCAAAGGCGACCGCGTGCGCGTCCGCATCGGCAACCTGACGATGACCAATCATCCCATTCACATGCACGGCTATCATTTTGAAGTGACGGGTACCGACGGCGGCTGGGTGCCCGCCGGGGCGCGGTTGCCGGAGGTCACGACCGATGTCCCGGTCGGCGCCATGCGGGCTTACGAATTCACCGCCGATGAGCCGGGCGACTGGGCGATTCACTGCCACAAGTCGCACCACACCATGAATGCGATGGGCCACGCGGTAAGGACCTTTATCGGCGTGCAGAAGCGCGATCTCGTAAAGGCGATCCGCAAGGTCGCGTCGCCCGACTACATGGCGATGGGCTCGGCCGGCATGGCCGAGATGGGCGATATGGAAATGCCGCTGCCCGATAACACGCTGCCAATGATGACCGGCTTTGGCCAGTTTGGACCGCTGGAAATGGGCGGCATGTTCTCGGTCGTGAAAGTGCGCGACGGGCTAGCCGCCAACGATTACCGCGATCCGGGCTGGTTCAGGCATCCGCCCGGCACCGTCGCCTACGAGGTCGAGGCGCCGCCCGCCGCCCCGCCGCGCCGATCGGCGCCGGCGACGCCGGGGAAACCGGCGATCGAGATGAAGGCGATCAAGCCGACGACCAGCCACCAAGCGCACTGAAAAGGAAACAACGAGCATGTCAAAATCAACCACCGTCGCTGCAATCGCCGCATCGCTGCTGATGCCGCTGACCCTGACCGGACCGGCTGTTTCGCATCAGGACAACGTCACCTTCGCCGCCGGCGAGCCTGGCGATCCAAAAAAGCCGGCGCGCATCGTGCAGGTGGCGATGCGCGAAGGCGATGGGAAAATGACGTTCATCCCGGACCGCGTCGAAGTGCGCAGGGGCGAGCAGATCAGATTCAAGCTCCGCAACAACGGCGAACTCGCTCACGAGTTCATCCTCGCCACAACCGAGGAGAATGTGAAGCACGCCGAGCAGATGAAGAAGAATCCGGAAATGGAGCACGACGAGCCAAACGGAAAACGCCTTGATCCGAAAAAGACCGACGATATCGTCTGGCGGTTCACCAAGGCGGGCCAGTTCGAATTCGGGTGTCTGATCCCCGGCCATCGCGAAGCCGGAATGATCGGCATCATCGTCGTGAAATGACGTCGCAGTATGTCGCAAGCAAAGAGGCTAACGATGCGCAAGCTCTACTACGTAATCGCAACTATACTGGCGCTGGCGGGCGTGGCGTTTGCAAGCGGAGCGTTCGCGCAGACGGCGTTGGTGGACGGGAC
>JBGPOB010000121.1:0-10600 GCA_041487815.1 Xanthobacteraceae bacterium
CGTGCCGCCGCCGAGCTGACTTTCGGCACGATGATGGCGCGCGCCGATCTCAAGCTCATCGGTCTGCACGGGCTCTACGTCGAAGCGCGCCGCCGCGGCGATGCGCCGGCTGCGCGTGCGCTGGCGGAGGAAGCGGCAAAGCTGGAGCCGTCGCTCACCTGGGCCGGGCATGCGGTGCTCGAAATTCGTTGCGCCGGCGGCGAATGGCATGATGCGCTCGCGGCGCTCGACAGCAACATGGCGGCGGGTCTGATCGACAAGGCGACTTTTCGGCGCCAGCGCGCCGTGCTGTTGACCGCGCATGCGCAGGCGCTCGCCGGCAGCGACCGCGACGGCGCGAAGCGCGCGGTCCTCGAGGCGGCAAAGCTCGCGCCCGGCCTGGTGCCGGCGGCTGCGCTCGCCGGGCGGTTCCTGGCCGAAGCTGGCGAGCAGCGCAAGGCGGCGCGCATCATTGAAGCGGCGTGGCGCGCCAATCCGCATCCCGATCTCGCCGAGGCCTATGTCAATCTCAGGCCGGGCGACAGCGCCCGTGAGCGGCTCGTACGCGCGCAGCGTTTGGCGAAGCAGCCGGCCCAACATGTCGAAGGCGCGCTGGCGGTCACGCGCGCGGCGATCGATGCGCGCGAATTCGCGCAGGCGCGCGCCGCGCTGGCCTCATTGCTGGCGCCGCCGACGCAGCGTGTTGCCATGCTGATGGCGGAGATCGAGGAAGCCGATGGCGGCGACGTCGGACGCGCCCGCGCCTGGACGGCGCGCGCGGTTCGCGCGGCCTCCGATCCGGCCTGGACCGCGGATGGATTCGTTTCGGACGTGTGGCTGCCGGTATCGCCGTCGACCGGCCGTCTCGATGCGTTTGAATGGCGCGTACCGGTGTCGGCGTTGCCCGGCAGCGTGATCGACGCGTCGGCGCACCCGGCCGAACTTGCCGCCGCCGCGCCCGCATCCATTGCAGCGCGGAAGACGGCGGCACTGGAACCGGCGGCGCCAACGGCGGAAGCCGAAATGACTGCGGCGCCGCCGGGCGAACATTTCCGTCCGCAGCCGGTGCCATCCGCACAACCGGTCATGCCGCCGCCCATCGTCGATGCCGTCATCCCGCTGGTGCATGCGCCCGACGATCCCGGCCCCGAGCCGACGGAGATCGAAGAGGCCGTCGCTGCGCCGAAATCCGACGGCTGGCAGCGCCTGCGCGCGCTGTTTCGATAACGTCACGGCCACGGCCAAATCCATGAGCCGGCGCGCGACCCGCCGACGCGCAGCCGGCTTCGGCGGGCGACGGTAGGTCGGAGGCAAAACCGCTGCCCACTTTTGCCGATCGCGCGCTGGTGTTGCTTGCCAACGGGCGGCGCGCGCGGTATCAGCGACGCGGCGGAATTGGACGGCGTCGTTGTCGGCTTTTCCCGCGCGATGCCGCTGTAGCTCAGCCGGTAGAGCACCGCATTCGTAATGCGGGGGTCGGGGGTTCGAATCCCTTCGGCGGCACCAGCGTTCAATACTCTGCCTTTCTGCAAAAATAAATGCGGCTCCTTTCGGAGCCGCAGCAGTGGATTAGATCTTCGGCTCGCCGATGCGTTCGCGGCCAGTCACTTCACGTCGCAGCCGGTCACTTCACGTATTCATCGGTGAACAGCCCGTCGTATTTGCTCAGCGCCTCGTCGGCGGGCAACAGTTTGGCCTCAAGGCTCACTTGCTGGGAATGTTCGAGCATCGGCACCGTGACGCGTAGGTCCTTGGCATGCGCCTTCGACACCGTCTTCCATGCCTCGGCGAGCAGGGCCGGGTCCATCTTGTCGAACCGCTTCTTGAGGATCGCGAGCGCCTCGTCCGGCCGCTCGGTGATCATCCTGTTGGCGGCGGCGAGCGCGCGCACGATCTTGATGCATTGATCGCGTTTGGTCTGGCAGGTCTCGGGCCTAGTTTGAACGAGACCATAGGCAAACGGTTGCAGATCGACCGCTTCGGTCGTTCCCGAAGCCAGCATGATGGCGGAGCCCTTGAAGATCGCCTGGGTGGTGAACGGTAACGAAGTAGCGAAACCGTCGAGGGACTTGTTCTCAAGCGCCGGCAACATGCCGGGCGGGTCCATCGGCGCAATACGCACGTCCTTCTCGATGTCGAGTCCGCCGCGCGCGGTGACCAGCCGCTGCCACGCATGCACGATGCTGCCGACACCCTGGATGCCGATGGTCTTGCCCTTGAGCGCGGCGGCGCGTTCCTTGAACGGAGTTTTCTCGGTGATGCCGGCTGCGGCTGCGACATCTTTGCGCAGCACCAGCTCGACAAGCGGGCGGTCCACGAGGTTGGCGATGGCGAGCAGCCGCTGACCCTTGGCGGCGGCGCGCAGGAACACCGGGCCGGTGCCGATCGTGAAGTCGGCGCTGCCGGCAATGACCGCATTGACCGAGGCGACGCCGACCAGATTGCGGTGCTCGACCTCGATTCCTTCTTTTTTGTAAAGCCCTGCGTCTTCGGCCAAAAATGCGGAACTGAAAGTCAAAGTCGGTGCCGGCAGGGCCAGGATCAGCTTGCTGTCCTGGCATTGAGCGCTGGATGCGCAAAGCATGGTCGTAAGCCCAAGCGATGCCGCAGCAATGCGGAGGGACCACGTCAACATTTCATCCTCCCAATTTCTGATAGCCGTGAAAAATCCTGTAACAGCCCTGTTGGAACGCTACAATGGCCCGCTCGCGGCGGAGCGTCGCATTACCGGCGCATCGGCAGCATCCTGCGCCGCGACAATGCAGGTCGGTCGGGAGAGGCAATGACGGCTCTGGGGGACATCCATGACACCGAACGCGGCGAAACCCGATTGGGCCGGCTGCTGGCGCTGATCAGGGGCCGCGCCGATCAACTGGTCGTGGCGGTCATACTCGTCGCCATCTGGCAAGCGCTCAGCATGACGCTCGGCGTCTATTGGGTTGGCTCGCCATCGGGCGTGCTGGTCCGGCTAATCACCGGCATCGCCAGCGGGGACCTTCTGACGCATGCCTACTTTACCTTGGCCGAGGCCGTCGCGGGTTTCGTGATCGGGGCGGCGCCGGCGTTGGCACTGCCGTTCCTACTGCGCCGCTTTCCGATGGCGACAGCCATCCTTGATCCGCTGATGGTCGCCGGCTATGGCGCGCCGAAGCTGGCGCTGGCGCCGCTGTTCATCTTGTGGTTCGGCATCGGCATTGAATCGAAGGTCGTATTGGTTGCCGTCACGGTGTTCTTCATTGTCTATTTCAGCGCGCAGGCCGGCGTGCGCGCTCTCGATGCCAAGCTCGTTCAGATGGCGCAGGTGATGGGCGCCAACGAACGCGATGTCGCGCGGCACATCGTGTTTCCCGGCGCGGTGCCCTATATCTTCACGGGGCTGCGCATCGCCATGCCCTATTCAATCGGCGGCGCGGTGATCGCAGAGCTGATTTCGGCCAACCGCGGACTCGGCTATCTCGTCCAGCTTGGCGCGATGAATTTCGACACGACCGGAATTTTCACCGCGCTGGTCATGACCACACTCATCGTGTTTCTGGGGAATGGCAGCGTTAACGCGCTCGAGCGCCGTCTGCTGCGCTGGCGGCCGTCGGCTGACATCAAGCTCGACGCAGGAACCTGATCATGACGGCGCCGCTTCTGGAAATTCGCGATCTTTCGAAGCGCTTCGCCGGCCGCGCCGGCCGCAGCGAGGCTCTATGGGTCATTCAAGACCTTAGTTTCGCCGTCGCCGATGGCGAATTTCTCACGATCATCGGTCCATCGGGATCGGGCAAGACCACGCTCCTGAACATGATCGCGCAGATCGATGTCGCGAGCGGCGGCGAGGTGCGATTCCAATCCAAGTCCGCGCCGATCGGAAATCCAAAATCGCTCGACCCCGGCCTGTCGTGCCGTATCGGCTATGTCACGCAGGAGGACAACCTGCTGCCGTGGCGCACGACCATGCAGAACGTGCTGTTCCCGCTCGAAGTGCAGGGCCGCCTGACCGCGGAGACGCGCGCGCGCGCCGACATGCTGATCCGCGCCGTCGGCCTCGTCGGCTTCGAGAACCATTATCCGCACGAACTTTCCGGCGGCATGCGCAAGCGCGCCTCCCTGATCCGCACGCTGGTCTACGATCCGCCGGTGATCCTCATGGATGAGCCGTTCGGCGCGCTCGACGCGCAGACGCGCGCGCAACTTCAGGAGGACTTGCTGCGGCTTTGGAATTTGGGCCGCAAGACCATCGTGTTCGTGACCCATGACATCACCGAGGCGATTGCGCTCGGCGACCGCACGCTGGTGCTCTCGCGCGCGCCCGCGCAGATCGCGGGCGAGCATGTCATCAATATTTCCCGACCGCGCGACATTCGCGGCATCATGACGCATCCCGAATTCGCCGGCCTCTATCAACGCATCCGGGCGCAGGTACAATGACCACCCAGGATACCGCGCTCGATCTCGCTGAAGCCGCGCCGATCCGCTGGCGCCGGTACGGCGTCGCGATCGGGCGTGTCGCGCTGTTGGCGCTCTTGTTCGCGGTCTGGAAGCTGGGCGCCGATGTCGCCGGCGCGCTCTATGTCGCCGACCCCGTCCAGGTGCTGGTGCGCATCATCGCCGACACGCAATCCGGCGAACTCGTCCGTCATGTCTATGTGACGTTGCGCCTGTCGCTGATCGGATTTGCGATCGGTTGCGCGGCGGGAGTGGCGCTGCCCTTCGTCCTGCGTCTGGTGCCGCGCGTGAGCAATGCCGTCGAGCCTTACATCATGGCGTCGGTGGGGGTTCCGAAGTATGCGCTTATTCCGCTGTTCATCCTTTATTTTGGGATCGATGACGCGCCAAAACTGTGGCTGATCGGGCTGTTGGTGTTCTATCCGATTTTCATCGCCGTATTCGCCGGCATGCGCAATGTCGATCGGCGGCTGATCGACATGGCGCGCATCGTCGGCGCCGGCGAATTCGCCATTGCGCGCGAGGTCATCTGGTACTCGCTGCTGCCGTTTTTCTTTGCCGCGCTCAAGATCGCGCTGCCGCGTGCGGTCAGCGCCGCGATCATCGGCGAATTTCTCGTCGGCAACGCGGGTCTTGGATTCTTGATCGAGCATTCGCGACAGAACTTCGACACCACCGGGGTTTTTGCCGGGATTTTGGTCGCGACGGCTTTGGTGCTGGCGATCAATGTCGTGCTGGTCCGCATCGATCGGGCCGTCAACGGGTGGCGGCCAACGGAGCGACACATGGCGTTGTGACAGCGAATGACGCTGTCACGGCAATTCCTGCATGGGTTCGCAGCCGTGCTGGCGTGGGCGAAAATTCTTCCGGGGATGCGGGGAATAAGCTTTACGAGGCTTGGGCAGCCACTATGCTCAATTCTCGTAGCGTTCCGACGCGGCTGGCGCGCCGCGGCGGGGCGAGGAAATACCAATAATAACAATGCCAATAACCACTTGCGATCTGCGTGATAGGGAGGAGAAAGCGTAGGCGTTCGCGGCATCGCCGGCGGGTCCGCCCGCCGCCGGTTGGTGAGGACGCCGCTGCAAACTATTCATGGACGGCATCGAGGCTGCATTTTATTTAGCGCTGCAAGCAATCTTCAGCGGAATTCTCGTCGGCGGTGTCTATGGCATCCTGTCGGTGGGATTGAGTCTCGCGTTTGGCGTGATGCGGATCGTCAATTTCGCGCACGGCGAGCTGGTGATGTACGGCATGTTCGCCGGCGTCGTCGCGTCAAAAACATTCGGCATCGACCCCCTGTTCATCCTGCCGCTGAGCTTTCTGTTCACCGCCATCGTCGGCATGGCGCAATACCAGATCGTGTTCCGGCACTTTGTCGGCCACGCGACCCTCAACCAATTGCTGGCCGCGATCGGCTGCGCGCTGGTGTTGCAGATGATCGCGCAACTCATCTTCGGCGCGGACGCGCGCACCGCGACCTCGATGTTCACCGGCCAGTACACCGTGATCGGGCCGTTCTTCCTGTCGCAGGCGCAGATCGTGGCGTTCATCATTGCCGTGACGGCAACGCTCGCCGTCGAGGCGCTGTTGCGCGGCACCAGCTGGGGCAAGGCCGTGCGCGCGGTTGCCGATGACATGGAGGCCGCCGAAATCGTCGGCGTCAATTCGTCCACTATCAATATTCTCGCTTTCGCGCTGGCAGCCGGGTTGGCGGGCCTCGCCGGCACTGTGCTGGTGACATATTACCCGACGTCGCCATCGACGGGTTTCCAGTTGATGCCCATCATCATCATCGCCACCACGATCGGCGGGCTCGGCAGCATCGGCGGCACGTTTCTCGGCGGCATCTGCTGCGGCATCATCCAGCAACTCACCGCCATGCTGTGGAACTCCGCGCTGCAGGACGTGCCGCTCTTTATCCTGCTGATGTTGTTCATCGCCTACCGGCCAACCGGATTCTTCGGCGTGAGGTCGGAGTGAGCACGAACGCGAACGTCGCTGGCGCAACGGTGACAGGTACCGCCTCGGATGCCGGCTCGCCGATGCGCTCATTCCTGATCATCGCCATCCCGATCGCCATCGTTGCGGCGCTGCCGCTGCTGCCGTTCGTCAATAACTACATCATCGCCGCGACGGTGCGCGCGCTTATCTTCATTACCCTCGGCCAAGCCTGGAACGTGGTTGCCGGCATCGGCGGCTTGTTGTCGCTCGGCCACGGGGTTTTCCTCGGTCTCGGCTGCTATACGACCGGCATCCTGTTCAACAAATACGGCATTCCGCCGTGGATCGGCGTCTGGGCCGGAGCACTGCTGTCGCTGGTGTTCGCACTGGTGATGGGTTCGATGACGCTGCGCATGCGCGGTATTTTTTTTGCGCTCGCGACCGTCGCCATGTCGCTCGCCCTGGTGCAGCTCTCGCGGCATTTCGTCGACCTGACCGGCGGTGCGGACGGGCTCGCGCTGAAATTCCTCGGTGATTCATTGTGGGCGATGCAGGCGCGCACGCCGCAGCCGTTCCTCTACGGTGCGCTCGTCATCGTCATTATCTTCTATGTGATTACGCGCTGGATTCTTGGCAGCAAGTTCGGGATGGAGATGATGGCTGTGCGCGACGACGAGGTCGCCGCCGCCGCCGCAGGCGTCGCCGTCTTTCGCACGAAACTGCTGGGCTTCGTGGTGAGCGCCATGATGACCTCGTTCGCCGGCGGGCTCTACATGCAATATTATATGGCGATCGATCCGGAGGCGGCCTTCGGCCTGTCGCAGGCGATCCAGCTCCAGCTTCCCGCGCTGCTCGGCGGTCTTGGGACGGCATGGGGCCCGATCGTCGGCGGCGCCATCATGATCTTCCTGTCGGAAGTCACGAACTGGGGTTCGACCAAGATCGGCGTCGAAGGCGCGGACATTCTGGTTTACGGCCTCGCGCTTCTGGTGGTCGTGCTGCGCGCGCCGAAGGGCATCGTTGGCTTGCTGACTCGGCAATTTTCGGGAAGCACGCGATGAGCGCCCCAGTCTGCGCGTTGGAGGTGAAAGACATTAGCCGCAATTTTGGCGGGCTGGTCGCGCTGCGCGACGTCTCGTTCAAGGTACTCGAAGGCGAGGTCATGGGACTGATCGGACCCAATGGCGCCGGCAAGTCGACCCTGTTCGAAATCATCAGCGGCAACATGCAGCCGAGCGCCGGCCAAATTACTTATTTCGGCGATGACTGCACCGAACTGCCGGCGCACCGGCGCCGCCGCGCCGGCATGTGCCGGACGTTTCAGAAAGTGCGGCTGTTCGAAAGCATGACGGTTGCAAACAACATCCGCGTTGCGGCATCGCAATGCATGGCGGACGCGGGCGACGTGCGCAGGGAAGTCGCCGCCATTCTCTCGCAACTCCGGCTGGAAGCACAGGCGGAGCGGCATCCCGCGGAACTGACGCTCGCCGACCGCAAGCGCGTCGAGATCGCGCGCGCCATCGCCGGTCATTGCCGACTTCTGATGCTCGACGAGAGCATGTCCGGCCTGACCCACGACGAAGCCCAGTACCTGATTACCGAGATTCTGGCGCTCAACCGCAGCCGCGGCATTACCGTGATCGTGGTCGAACACGTCTTGTCGGTGCTGGCGGCGATGGTCAAGCGGCTCGTTGTCCTGCACAATGCTTCCGTGATTGCCGACGGCACGCCGAGCCAGGTCGCCAACGATCCGTTGGTGATTGAAGCCTACCTCGGCACCAAGCAGAAAGCGCTGCGATGACGCTGCTCGCGGTCGAGAACCTGAGCGTGGCCTACGGCGACCTGTTTGCCGTGCGCGACGTGTCATTTTCCGTCGAGCAAGGGTCGGTGTTCGTGCTTCTGGGCGCCAACGGCGCCGGCAAGACCAGCATCCTGCGCACTATTTCCGGCCTGATCCCGGCACGCGGCGGTGGCATTACGGCCGAGGGCGCAAGCCTGATTGGCCGGGCGCCGCATCAGGTCGCGCGTGCCGGCATTTCGCATGTACCCGAGGGACGGCGCATTTTTCCCAATCTTTCGGTTGAGGACAACCTGACCGTGAGTTTCTTGGCGACCCGCGCGCCGGTCACGATCGCGGCGGCGTTTGCTTCCGTCTATGAACTGTTCCCGCGGCTGGCCGAACGGCGCAAGCAGGCCGGCGGCACGCTGTCCGGCGGTGAGCAGCAAATGCTCGCGATCGGCCGCGCCATCATGAATTTTCCAAAGCTGCTGATGCTGGACGAACCGTCGCTCGGCCTCTCGCCGGTGCTGGCTGAACTCGTGCTCGAAAGGCTTGGCGAAATCCAGCGCCAAGGAACGACGATATTGCTGGTCGAGCAAAACGCGACCTGTCTCGAGATGGCAACAAAGGGGATCATTCTGGCGAACGGACGCGTCGCGCTCGCCGGCGATCGCCACGCGTTGCAGGATTCGGAATTCGTCCGACGCGCCTATCTCGGCGTTTAGACGGATGCGGAGGAACTTCGTAAAGTAGCCTATCAATCCAAAACGGGAGGACGTCCATGAGGATTACACGCAGAACGGGACTGAAGGGTCTGGTTGCCAGCGCCGCGACGGTTGCGATGCCGGCGATCGTGCGAAGCGAGGAACCGGAGATCGTGATTGGCGCGCCGAACTCGCTCACCGGCGGAATCGGCGAGGGCGGCCAGCGTACGGTTTGGGCCATGCAAATCGCAATCGACGATATCAATCGCCAGGGCGGCATCAAGTCGCTGGGCGGCGCCAAGATCAAGTTGGTGGTCGCGGACACGACGTCGGAAAACCCGACGCAGGCTGCGAGCATCGCACGCCGCATGATCGACCAGGACAAGGCCGTCCTGCTGGTCGGCGCCACCGCGAGCGCGATGACGCTGGCGCTGCAGGTGGAGACCGAAAAATCGGAAATCCCGCTCATCACCAATTCCTATGCCGACGGCATCGTCAACCGCGGCTACAAGTACACGTTCAAGATCACGCCGCAGGGCGGCGGCATCTGGAATTGGTCAATGACCAGCGGTTACGACCTATGGAAGGCCACCAAGGGCAGCCCGCCGAAGACCGCGCTGATCTTCATGAGCAACGACGCCGTCGGCCTCGTCGTTCAGAAAGCGCTGCCCGAGCACGCCAAGACGCTCAACCTGGAAGTTCCGTTCTCGCAATCCTTCCAGATGGGACTCTCCGATCCCTCGGTCGCGGTCGCGCCGGTGCTGCGCTACAAGCCCGACATGATCTTTCTCGGCGGGTTCCCCAACGACCTCATCCTGATCATCAAGGCCTTGCGCGGCGTCGGCGTCAAGACGCCGATCTTTGGTGCTGGGCCCGCCGGCTACGACTCGGCCGGGAAGGGATTGGGGACGGCGTCCGACGGCCTTCTGACGCCGATGATCTGGAACTGGGATCTCAACGTTCCCGGCAACAAGGAGTTCGTTGCGGCCTACAAGGCGGCGCAACCAAGTGCGCCCTATCCTCCGGCGAACGAGATGCTCGGCGGCGGGTACGCGATGGGGCGGATCATCGGACAGACGCTGGAAAAGGCCGCGAGCCGCGACCCAAAGAAGCTGCGCGATGTTCTCGCTTCAACCGAGTTTACCAACCTGCCGTTGCCGGCGACCAAGATCAAATTCGGCGACAACGGCCTCAATACATACAGCACGGGTGTGCTGGCCGAATGGATCAAGGGCGAACTTCGGACGGTGTGGCCGAAGAACCTCCAGGCGGCACAGCCGCTGCTGTAACATCCTCCGGCGCAATCGCCGCCGAGCGGCTGAAACTGAGAAGGGAGGGCATGGGCCCTCCCGTCTTTTTTTGCCGGCGACGATGAACGCCTAAAGCGGGATGTGTTGAGGTTGAATCGGCGGAATGTTCTTAACACTTTGATTTGTGCGTGATCTTATCCGACCTTGCTTCGCCCGCCGAAGCGGGCTTCGCGAAGGCGGGAAACCGGTATCCACTTTTCGGGATCACGCACTAGCGCTATTGCGGCTCGATGTTGGCGAGCTTTGCCCACTCGCCCCAGCGCCGCGTGTCCTGCACCAAGAGCTTGCGCATGAGCGCATCGTCGCCTGGCAGCGGATCAAGCCCATTGCGGACAAGAAAATCCCTGGTCTCCGGCATGCTTGAAATCTTGCTGAACCAGACCGCCAGCTTTTCCTTGATCGCCTGCGGCGTGCCGGCGGGCACGAGCACCGCCCACCACGGCGAAATA
>JBGPOB010000122.1:0-10565 GCA_041487815.1 Xanthobacteraceae bacterium
AGGTTTACGCCGCCGTCCTCGTCGCGCTGGCGCTCGCCGCCTACTGGCTGTGGTTTGACCGCGCGCTGCATACTGAAAACAGGTATTTTCTGCGCACCGCGCTCCTCGTCGCCGCGCCGGCGCTGGGCGCAATGGCCATGGCCTATGCGCTCGCCGAGGAAGGCCGGCTGAAACTCGCCGTGCCGTTGCTGCCGCAACTGATGGCGGCGCTCCCGCGCGCCATGACGGCGCGCACCGCCATCGGCGCGTTCCTACTCGTGATGCTGGTGCATGCGGTCGAGACCGCGAAATTCGTCACTGCATGGAGCCACTACCAGGCCGCGGTGCGCGCGCTGGCAATGGGCAACGCGTCCGATCCGGCGCTCGGCGACGCGCGCTTCGTGTCATCGGCGCGCATCCCCGCCGATCTTAATCGCCTCGCCTGGTCTTCGACGACGCCCTATCTCTCCGTGCTGGTCGCGCCCAACTTTGCGCCGGCGCGGCTGGTCGTGGACCCGGCGGCGAATTATTTCTGGCTGTCCTGCAAAACCGCGACGGCGAACCAAGAGGCAGCCCGCGCCATCCCCACGCAAAGCCGCGCTCTCATGCGCGTGCACGCCTGCCTGCACCGGCCGTAACGTCCGGCCCCACCGTACAGATCGGCCGATCAGGTCAGCAACACCGCCGCGAATGCCGACGCGTCGAGGCGTTTTTGCGGGTTACCGGTAGAACTCCGGCGCCCGCTTCATCGTCAGACTCTGCGGCTTGTCGTGATTGATCCAAAGTTGCGCCTTGTTCTGCGCGATCAGCTCCGACATGCGCTGCATTGAAGCTGACGTCTTCTCTTTGTCGACGTTGATCGCGGGAACGCGCTTGGCGTCCCAGTTGTCCTTCAGATGCACCGCATCGCCCGACAGAAGCACCGCGCCGGTCTGCGGAAGCTTCACCAGCAGCGATTGATGGCCGGGCGTGTGACCGGGCGTCGAGATGATCGTTATGCTGCCGTCGCCGAACACATCGTAGTCGCCGTCCAGCGTCTTGACGGGATGCGACGGCAAGAACCGCGGCTTGCCGTCCTGCGCCGGCCAGTCGTATTCGACTTTCTGCACCAACAGCAGCGCCTGCGGGAAGAGTTCGACATTGCCGATGTGATCGGAGTGGGTATGCGAAACCGCGACGTATTTGATATCCGACGGCTTTGCGCCGATCTTTTCGATTTCGCCGGCGAGCGACTTGGCGCGCTTCCAGGCATACGGGTCGGATGGTGGCGCGGAGAAGAGCGCGTCCGTCAGGCCGGTGTCCCAGACCATCCAGTCGGTCCCGTGCTTGATCAGATAGCAGGTATCGACGAAATCGATCGGCTTGCCGACATTGACACCCGGCGTCCATGGCGCGACGTCGGGCGCCGTGCGCTCGCCGCATTCGATCACGTAGAGCCGTTCCAGCTTCGCTTGCGCCGCCGCCGGCCCGGCGAGCAGCGGCAAAACCAGCAGCGTCGCCACGGCGAGACATGATTTCATCGCAACCTCCCAAAACTTTTCTTGCCCGATCGCGGAGGAATATACCCGGCCCGCCGACCCTCGTCCCGCAACTTTAGAACGCCGCGGCCGAAAGATCCCGCGTCCCGTCGGTTCATTATTTAACTTGCTACATCCCCCGCGGTCTTGCGCGTCACGGCGATCTCGGCGCGCGCGGCGCGCGCCATCAGGCCTGAGTCGTTGAAGAGCGTTACGAAGCGGAAGCCCATGCCGATCATGCGCGCGGCATAGGCGCCGGTGGCGTTGTGGATGCCGGCGAACTGGCCGCGCTTGCCGGTTGCCTTCACGAGCTTCTCGTAGATCGGAAAAATCTCCGGCTCCTCGCGATCGAGCACCGGCTTCAGGCCGAGCGAGAGTCCAAGGTCGCTCGGGCCGATGTAGATGCCCGCGATGCCGGGCACGTCGAGGATGGCGTCGATGTTGTCGAGGGCTTCCTGGGTTTCGATCATCGGGATCACCAGCACCTCGTTGTTGGCGATCGACTGGTAAGGACTGGTGTCGCCGTAGGCCGCGGCGCGGATCGGCCCGTTGCTGCGCCTGCCCTTCGGCGGATAGAGGCACGCCGCCGCCAGCGCCTTCGCCTCCGCGCCCGTGTTCACCATCGGGCAGATGACGCCCCAGGCGCCGCCGTCGAGCACCTTGCCGATGATGCCGGGCTCGTTCCACGGCACCCGCACCAGCGGCGTGATGGGGTATTTGTCCATGGCCTGGAAGCACGCCACCATCGACTGGTAGTCCTGCACGCCGTGCTGCATGTCCACGGTCACGCTGTCGAAGCCGCACTGCGCGATGACCTCGGCGGAAAAGCCCGACGGGATCGCGAGCCAGGCGTTGACACAGGCCTTGCCGGATTTCAAGCGGGCCTTGAGCTTGTTCATGACGGCTTCCTTATGTTGAAACACCGGGCGACTTTAGTGCGAAGCTGCGGGAAAGCGAAATGGCCGGGATTGCAACTACCCAATTTGGGTATTATCATGCCCAAAATGGGTAGGAAACCGAAATTCCACGCCGGGCTGGCAAGCGCGCTGTTTTCTCGGGTGCAGCTGCGCGTCCTCAGTCTGCTGGTCGGTCAAACCGACCGACAATTTCATGCGTCCGAGATTATCAGGCTTGCCGGCTCCGGCTCGGGCGCTGTTCAGCGGGAACTTGAAAAACTGACCGGCGCCGGCATTGTGGCCGTGACGAACTCGGGAAATCGCAAGCTTTATCGCGCCAACCGCGAATCGCCGATCTTTGACGAACTGCATGGGATCATCGTGAAAACCGTGGGTCTTGTGGAACCGCTACGACAGGCCTTGAAGCCATATCAATCCGAAATTGACGCGGCGTTTGTCTATGGCTCCATCGCAAAAGGAAAGGACACGGCCAGAAGCGATATCGACCTTCTGATCATTGGCAAAGGAATCGCTTACAGCGAAATTTATTCCACACTTCAGAAGGCCGAGAAAACCTTGCACAGGCAGGTAAACCCGAACCTGATGACCAAAACGGAATGGATACGAAAACTCGCCGACAAGAATGCCTTTGTGTCCAAGATCGCGCAGCAGCCAAAGCTGTTTGTGTTCGGAACGGAAAATGAGCTCCAAGGAACTGGATAATCTGGTCCGGACCGAACTGCTCAAGGCGGAACGCGGAGATCAGAAAGAGTTTGACGCGCTGCTCGCCTCCGGTCGTAGGCGTTTGGCCGACGCTAAACTCACCGGGCTTTCGAACGAAGGTCGCTTCACGCTCGGCTACGACGCCGCGCATGCGTTGTCGCTCGCCGCGTTGCGCTGGCACGGGTATCGTCCTGACAGAAAGCGCTTTGTCGTGTTTCAAGCCTTGCAACACACGCTCGGCCTCGAACCGCAAATCTGGCGCGTTTTGGACAAATGCCATAACGCCAGAAATCTCGCGGAGTACGAAGGCATTTTCGATGTTGATCGGCAGTTGCTCAAAGAGCTGTTGGAGACGGCCGAGCGCGTTCTTAAGGCCGTGGAGGGACTGGGGCCGATTTTGAACCGGTGATCAACATCGCAATTGCATTTAGTCCGCATTGAGCGTTGGCGAAATGCGGGAACGCTCCTTCGGATCGACGGCGTTTCCCGGAATTCGCTGCGCGCAATCGGGGCTATGCTTGCTCGCTGCGCGATGACTTCCGCGGAAAAACCCGACGGGATCGCGAGCCAGGCGTTGACGCAGGCCTTGCCGGATTTCAAGCGGGCCTTGAGCTTGTTCATGAAGCTTTCCTTATGTTGAAACGCCGGGCGACTTTAGTGCGAAGCTGCGGGAAAGCGAAATGCCGCCTGCATCAATTGGCTTCATAGTGATGAGCCGGCCGTAGCGGCAGGGCTAACGCGCGTTGCAAGCCCCGGACAGTGGTTACAACGCCGGATGTCGCGGGCGCCCGACACGCTCGATGAGTCAGCCGATGATCGCCGCGCCGGCACGTCGAATGAGGCAAGCGCTCGGCCATGCGTAGGACGGCTCATACCAGCGCGAATTGTCGGATAATCGAAGCATCGGGGCTCGCTATTTGACGGTTGCGTACCCATATGAAAATGAGTGCCCCTTCCTTGAGACTCCAAACAATCAGCGAAGGGTCCGGCCGCGATCAGCAGCATCAGGGTACCCAAGACCCGAACGCTGGATCGGTGAACGAACAAAGCCGCGGCCATTAACTTCCAACATTCGATCTCCATCAGCACCGCTCGTTGCATAACGGGCGGCACGGGAGAGCTTTGCCGCCGACCTGGCGCGCAAAAAACGAGAGGATATGACGATGAATAAGCAAACAATGAAACGCGCGGTGGTTTTCGCAATCGCCGGCGCGACGGTTCTCGGTGCGGTTACACCCGCATGGTCGGCCCCCGTGTTGTCGAATACGGCGGCGCTGAAGACAGCGGCTCCTTCCGCGCTGACCGACGTTAGATATCGCGGCCGCTATTATCGCAACGACGGCGCGGCCGTCGCCCTCGGTATTTTGGGCGTTGTCGGTGCGGTGGCCGCAACCTCCGCCTATCGGCACAATTATTACAGCGGCCCGGGATACTACGGCTCCTACGGTTACCCGGGATATTACGGGCAACCCTACGGTGGTCCCTATTATGGACCCGCCAACTACGGTCACCACTACATCTACTAAGCGCCCTGGCGCGCGCGGCCGGCGGTTTAATCCAACCGCCGGACTCGCGTGACGCGCTCCCTGCGAAGCCGTCGAACCCCGGGCCATCACGGCTCGGGGGATTGCACGGCGCCTGCACGTCAAAAAAGGCTTGAAATTATGGCCAGTCTTCAAAATATTGCGACGGTCGCCGCGGCGATTATTTTGTTGATCGCCGTCGACCGCGCGGTGAACGCCGCGGAGAATTGGCCAGACCAGTCCGGCATCGCGTCGACCTATTTCGGCAACGGCGAAAAAACCGCCAGCGGCGAAGTGTCTAATTCTGAAAACTTGACCGCGGCGCACCGTTCGCTACCATTTGGAACGATGGTGCGCGTAACAAACAGTCAGAACGGTCGCACCGTAGTCGTGCGGATCAACGACCGCGGGCCATTTGCGCCCGGGCGCGTGATCGATCTGACGTCGGCCGCCGCGCGAGCGCTGGGTTTCTCCGGTCTTGCGCCAGTGAACCTTTCCATCGTGATGATGGCGCCCGCGACGGAGTGGCAGCCGGGGAAAACCAATCAAGCGCATCGACGCCCGAGTTAACACGAGGCCCAATGTTCAGTAGCATTCTGCCGTCAAGGAGACAAAGTCATGTCGCTCGGAACCATACTCGTTATCATCCTCATCATTTTCCTGCTCGGTGGCTTCAGCGGCCGCTTCGGCGGCTACGGCTACGGCTACGGCCATGGCGGGGTCGGTGTTCTCGGCACCGTCTTGATTATCGTTGTCATCCTCATGCTGCTGGGGCGGATCTGATCTGATGCTAGCGGCGCCGCGCGCGCCCCTACGCCGCGGCTTCGACCGCCCGCGCGCGACGCATGCCGAGTGCCATGATCTTCTGCAGCAGGTCGGGATATCTGATGGCGTCGTGCAGCGCGGCCTGGGCGAAGTTCCAGGTCAACGCGGGCCGATAGCCGTGACTATCGCCAGCGCTTCACATTGCAAACCATAGGTATGCGTAAAGCGTGTTATTGTCGCGCGCATTTCTACCGTTGCCGTCGTAATTGACGCTGGCACCATTGAATTTGTCATACCAAACATATTGCAGGCCGATGCGCGCATTGGCGTAGGGCCATAACGGCGACCTATCCATCCCCCATGGAATGTAGGCAATCTCGGCAATCCAACCATTACTGTTCGGGCTCCCGGTAAGAACGGAATCGCCGTACAAGATCGGATCGGTGGTTCCCCAGATGCTGAAATAATGCCCGGTCAATACAACCTTTGCATTCTCTCCCCACGTTAGAGAGAGATTCGCCTTGAAGCTGTTCAGGTTATTGGTCGGATTAGCGGAGTTTCCCGCGGCAAATGTTGAGTCCAGCTTTCGCTGTTCGCGGATGTAGGATGCTTTGGCGGTCACGCGCACCGCGTTGGTGATGTACTGGTATTGCGCGTCGAACCCGAGGTCGGTGTACTTATCCGTGCCGGCAACAGTGGTGGGAGGAGTAACTCCCTGACTGACAAAGAGCGGGTTGCTATACAAATCGAGCGGAATGCCCTGGGGATTGACGCGCGCGGCCCAGCCAAAGGCGCCAACCATGAGCCAGTGATCGCCCCAGTGCGGCTCGAACGCGGCGCGAAAATAAGGCGTCATTTGATCGATCGTACCCGGCTGATCCGTGCCATCCATGTTGATCCGATCAAGAAATCTGGGATTGATGCCTTTATACCCCGTGAGTTCGAGATAGAGCATGTCATTGATGAAGGCGTAGCCGCCCACACCCAAGGCGCGCTGCGCAAACGCGCCTTCGATCAGGGTCGCAGCCGACGGCGTTGGTGCGATATTGGAAGCGACGAATGGAAATCCCCAAGCAGGCGTTGTGTTCCAAACATCTTGCATTGTCGGATTGTTGTGAACCGTGACGCCGTAGGTGATATCGGTCTTGCCGATCGTGGCCGTATTGGCATAGCGGACATCGGCGTTATCCCACGTAAAGTTATTATTGAGACTGTTGGGCGGATAACTATAGGTCGCCTGAATAAATGCTCCGATGTTGTCGGTCAGGGCACCGCCGTAAAACACGCTGAACGCCTGCGCGATGAAATTGTTGTTCGAGGCGATCGGTTGTCCGGTCGTGTCCTGATCCGCTTGCGTGTGCGTATAGCCGACAACGCCCATGATAGAGAGCGGAGGGATCCAATTGCTGCTGCCGCCAAAGGTTTTCTTGTAAATGTCGGTTTGTTCGCCACCCATGAGGGTGTAACCGCCCAGCTTGAAGCGGCGCCCGAATGGCGTGAGCTGAGGAAAGTCAGTGTGACAGGCGCCGCACGGTTGACCTGTCTGACGTGCAAAGCTCGGTAAAGCCCGCGCTTCGTTTGAACTGACGACAACAATGGTTGCAGCCGCCGCCGCCAACGCCGCAATGAGCAGCGCGCCGGTTAAGAACGAGAATTTCCCACGCAACCTGCCACCTGTCCCCGTGCGCATCATGTGCCCCTCGTCGATTTGCGCCCCTGCTAGTACGTAGACAAATTATCTTCCGAAGATCAATCGAACCCGCTTAACGAAGTTCAACTGACAAATGGAATGCTCGCTATTTTCCGAGTGAATTTCCCAGTTGCGTGCGCGTCACTTAACTGCCGATCGGATAAAATAATTGTACACGAAGGCGAAAACGAAGGCGCTCACCCAGCCAAAGGCGATGCTAAACAAGACCCCCTCGATCCAAACTCTGGCCGAAGCTATCGGCGCACTGGAAAACAGCGCGATCCACGCAACCCAGCCTTGCGCAGTCCCCCAATCCGGGAAAATGAGTGCTAATATTAGACAGATCACGAATAAGGCGACGAACGTTGTTGAAAGCGCCCATCCCATGGCAATGACGTTCATCGGATTGTATGCGGCCGCCTTTTGCGAATTCATGGCACCCTCCAGATCTTAAAGCCCGACACCTTCCAGCATGATCGTCGCGAGCGTTACGGCAGGCTCTATCGGTTTGCCCAAATCGAAAGCGCATAACCTTTGATATTGCCTTCTGACGCTCACTTTTTTATCCAGATCCGGCACCAGCCATTAGCACTGACCGGACCGGCGACGCTCTTACACGCATCCGGCGGCTCAAAAAGCTTACAATTAGCGCAGCTGTGGTCACCTTGCGGCGTGGGTTGATAGCCAACCGACGACTGCGGCATCTTGCCCGCCATAGCGGCGTCGATGGTTGAGCCCAAGACTATCGCAGCGCCCGTTGCGCGCGCGACGTGATGCAAGAGACGGCGTCGAGTCACCTCGCGTGACCAGATATGGAATTGCTTCATCATCATTGACTCACTTACTTATCTTTAAAGTTGAGCGGCTGCTAGCAAAACTTCGCGTTGATCGAAATCAACTCGGACTAACTGTGAAATTTTCAGTTTGGAAATAAATAATAGATTACATGCGATTCATAACGAACAGATGCAAAAGCACATAGACTGCGTTGGGCGTCAGCAAAGCGCGTCGTATCCAAATTATTGCGACGGCCTGTCCGCCATAATTTTGGCGAATGCAAATCAATCTCAACTAGCGTCTCGCTCCTGCCGGGATCACTTCATCGCCGTTTCCGCCTTCGCCCGCGAAGGCGGGCTTCGGTGGTCAAGAGCTTCGACGGGCTTGCTGCCAGTCCGCCGAAGCTTTAGCGAAGGCGGAAGCGAAGCAATCTCCCGCGGCACGCGCAAGCCTCATGGGGATTGCTTCGTCGGCCTTCGGCCTCCTCGCAATGACAATGACCGGCGTCGTCGTGAATATTCCTACGCCGCCGCCTCGACCGCGCGCGCGCGGTGCATGCCGAGCGCCATGATCTTCTGCAACAGATCGGGATATTTGATGCCGTCGTGCAGCGCGGCCTGCGCGAAATCCTCCGCATGCGCGATTTCGGGGTTCGGATTGGCTTCGAGAAAATAAGGCACATTGTCGGACGAAAGCCGGAAATCGAGCCGCGCGTAACCGTCAAGTTCGAGCGTGCGGTAGATGCGGCGCGCGATCTTGCCGATGCGCGCGCGCAGGTCCGGGGCGAGGTTCTTGGCCGCGCCGGCGATGATGCCGAGACGCTCCTGATACTCGACATTGTGCTTGATGCGCTCGGTCGCGATGCGGCGCGCGCCCTGCGCCAGCGTGCCGAACTCCAGCTCCCAGATCGGGAGAACGCGCAAGCGGTCGTCGCCGAGAACGCCGACATAGATTTCGCGCCCGTCGATATACTGCTCGGCGATCGCCGCGGTACCGACGCGCTCATGGATGAACTTGATGCGCTCTTCGAGTTTGTCGTCGGTCTCGACCACGGAGGCCTGCGCGATGCCGACGGAGGCGTCCGCGCTCAGGCTCTTGACGATCAGCGGCAAAGCGAGCCGCGCCGAGCGCTTGATCTTCCGGTGCATCGGGAACACCGCGAAGGCCGGCACCGGAATGCGGTGGTAGTGCAGAATCTTTTTCGACAGGTCCTTGCCGCGCGCGAGCATCAGGCCGCGCGGGTTGCAGCCGGTGTAGGCGACGCGCAACAACTCGAGATAGCTCGCGACGTTCTGGTCATAGACCACTTCGCCGTGAAACTGTTCGAGCAGGTTGAACACGACGTCGGGCTTGAAGCTCTCGATGGCGTCGCGGATCGGCTTGAGCTCGTCCTGCACGCCGAGCGGCTTGACCTCATGGCCGGCGCCGCGCAGCGTCGAGACCACGTCATACTCGGTCTTCCAGGTATTGATTTCCTGCTCACTGTGCCCCTTGAGCGAATCGGGAGGCATCAGGTCCGGATGCACGAGCACCAGAACGCGAAGGCGTTTCATAAGGCGATCCACTGGCGCCGCGAATGGCTGAACAGCGAATGCACCGTCTTGGCCGTCAGCAGCAGCATGAATTCGTTTTCCAGCCGCCGCCGCGGACCCGGCGCGCGCAGCTTGAGTTCGCGGCAACGAGCGATCATGTCGTCAAGCACTGCGTCGAGCGTGAGCCGATATTCGCCGGTCCACTTCGAAACCATATGCGTGAACTTGGCGCGGTTTCGCCGCAGGAACGTCGAAGCCGCGGGCGAGCGGCGGTGGCGCGGGTTGTTGGAGAAAATACGCAAGAGGTCGCGGTCATAGGTCTTGGGCGAATCAGCGAGGTAGAGAGCCTGCTTCTTCTCATAATGCTCCGCAAGCGTGCGCGTCAGGCGGTTGATCGGATCGACCGTCAGGCGGCGGCGCAGTAGCGGCCTTTCGCTGGCGATCTCGGCCATCAGTTCGTCGACGTATTCGAGTTTCTTCAGCGCCGGCCAGCCGGCATAGCGCTTGCGCCAGTTCGAGCGCGGGCGCAGCCAGACCGCGAAAGTTTCGGCGAAGTCCTCGTCAGGATGACTTTGCGCATACCATAGCCGCAGATGCTGGACGAACTGGCGGCTCGCCGGGTTCGGCCGATAGTAGCGCGGGTAGCGCTTCGAGGAGGGACCGAACAATCGCTGCCAGCGGCGGCGGCGGTGCAATTGATACGCGTGCTGCAACACGTGGCCGGCCTCGTGGCGCAGGATGCGCATGCATTCGCTCACCGTGCCGCCTTCGACGTCGATGATCTTCTTGCGTTCGAGCCGCATCAGGCGCGGATGCGCGAGGTAAAACGGAATCGCGATGCCGGGCGTCGTCGTCGGCGAGAACCACTCGTCGGAGACCCAGGCGTGCGGCCGGATCGAAAGTCCGCGCTCGGCCAGCTCGCCATAGAGGCCGCGCAGGCAGCGTTCGAGCCAGGTGCCCTCAACCGTGACCTTGAGGTCCTTCAGACGCAGATTCAGCAGTTCATCGTCGGGCAAACTAGCCCAGGCAAACCGACGCGACATGGCCTCAGAAACTCGCGAACGCGTGACGGGCAGGCACGACCTGCCGGATCGTGTCGCTTCATCGTGTCACGGCATTTTGACGGCGACAATTCCCGGAAAAAAAATTGCGCCGATGTGACA
>JBGPOB010000123.1:0-10435 GCA_041487815.1 Xanthobacteraceae bacterium
CACCGGCAGCGGCAGTTCGCCCGCCGGCCCCAGCACTTCGATTTCCGTCGCGAAGACTTCGATGGCGCCGGTCGGCATTTCGGAATTTTCGGTGCCCGCGGGCCGCGCCCGCACGCGTCCGTCAATGCGCACCACCCATTCGGACCGCAACGTCTCGGCGGCTTTGAAGGCTGGCGAATCCGGATCGGCCACGCATTGCACCAACCCGTAGTGATCGCGCAGGTCAATGAACAGCACGCCGCCATGATCGCGGATACGATGGCACCAGCCGGCGACCCGTACGGTCTGGCCGATGTCGCTGGCGCGCAGCGCGCCACAGTTATGCGAACGATAAGTGTGCATGATTCTGTCGATGGCCGGCTGGCAAAAGGCGCGCGAAAAGCGCACGCATGGTCGGCTTTGTCAAGGCAAGCCTGCCCTCGACAGCGCGGCGGCAATCTGCACACTCGGAGCCAAGAAGACTGGCCGGAATTGCTGATGGAAACCATGACCGCCGCGGAGGCAACCGTCGCCTCCCTGATCGCCCACGGAATCGATACGATGTACGCGCTGCCGGGCGTGCATAACGATTTTCTGTTCGATGCGCTGTTCAAGGCTTCGGACCGAATCCGCACCGTCCATACGCGGCATGAGCAGGGCGCGGCCTACATGGCGCTCGGCGCGGCGCTAGCGACCAATAAAGCGCAGCCCTACGCGGTCGTGCCCGGGCCGGGCTTGCTCAATACCGGGGCCGCGCTGCTGACGGCCTATTCGACGAATGCGCCGGTCCTGGCGCTGATCGGCCAGATTCCCGAAGATGATATCGGCCGCGGCATCGGCCACCTCCACGAAATCCGCGATCAGGCGGGGATCATCTCCCGCCTCGTGGATTTTTCCGCGCGCATCAGAAGCCCGCAGGTTGCGTCGCGCCACATCGCCGAAGCCATGCGCGCAATCCGCAGCGGCCGGCCTGGCCCGGCGGCGCTCGAATGCGCGATCGACATGTGGGGGCGATCGGCGCCAATGACGCTGCAGGCGCCATTGCCGATTCCGGCGACGCTGATCGACGACGATACCGTTGCGGCCGCCGCCAAGCGGCTCGGCGCGGCGAAGCGCCCGATGATCGTCTGTGGCGGTGGCGCGCAGGATTCCGCGACGGAGATCACCGAACTCTCCGCCATGCTGCAGGCGCCAGTGCTGGCCTATCGCCGCGGGCGCGGCGTCCTTGATGGCCGCGATCCGTTCAGCGTCACATTGCCGCTCGGCCACGACCTCTGGGGCGAGACCGACGTCGCGCTCGGTGTCGGAACCCATCTCTTCGTTCAGCACAAGCAGTGGGGCGTCGACGGCGATCTGGCGATCATTCGGATCGATGCGGACCCCGAAGAGCCCGCTCGCGTGCGTCCACCGGCCGTGGCGTTGCTCGGCGACGCCAAACCGATCCTGCGCCGCCTGATCGACCGCCTCGCCGGTCGCAATCGCAAACGCCCGTCGCGCAAGGCCGAGATGCAGGAGCGCCAGGCATCGTGGGCCAGTCGCCTCGCCAAGCTCGCGCCGCAACTCGCCTACATCAATGCCATTCGCATGGAACTGCCGGAGGACGGCATTCTGGTCGACGAAGTTACGCAAATGGGTTTTGCGGCGCGCCTCGCCTACCCCGTTTACAAGCCGCGCACGTTCCTCTCGCCCGGCTACCAGGACAATCTTGGCTGGGGATTTGCGACCGCGCTCGGCGTGCAGGACGCGCGGCGCGAGGTACCGGTTATCTCGATCAGCGGCGACGGGGGCTTCATGTTCACCGCCAATGAAATGGCCACAGCGGTGCGCCATCGCATTCCGCTAACGGTGGTCGTTTTCGCGGATGGCGCCTTCGGCAATGTCCGCCGCATCCAGGAGGAGCGGTTCGGCAACCACGTCATCGCAAGCGACCTCGCCAATCCCGACTTCGTCCGGTTTGCGGATAGCTTCGGCGCCGCCGCGGAGCGTGCCCGGTCGCCCGATGAATTACGCGCGGCACTGCGGCGCGCGTTCGCCCATCGCGATGGCCCGACATTGATCGAAGTGCCGGTCGGACCGCTGCCCTCGCCTTGGGAATTCATCCATATGCCGAAGGTGCGTGGACAATGACCTTGCAACGCAGCCCGCCGACCGCGACAGCCGGCAATGCCGGCAGCGGCGTCAACGCCGGCTTGCAGCCAATCCGGACAACACGAGAATTGGCAGCGGCCTGCGAGCGATTGACGGAGCATCCGTTCGTGACGGTGGACACCGAGTTTCTGCGCGAGACGACCTACTACCCGCTGCTTTGCGTCGCGCAGATTGCAAGCACCGACGAGGCATTCGTCGTTGACGCCTTGGCGGACAGCCTCGACCTCAAGCCGTTCTTCGACTTGATGTCCAACACGCGCGTCCTCAAGGTGTTTCACGCCGCCCGCCAGGATATCGAAATTGTCTGGCACATGGCGAAGTTGATACCGCAGCCGATCTTTGACACCCAGGTCGCCGCCATGGTCCTCGGTTACGGCGACTCGATCTCCTATGACCAGCTCGTTCAACGCATCACCGGCGACAATATCGACAAGTCGAATCGCTTTACGGACTGGTCGCGGCGGCCGCTGTCGGAGTCCCAGATTGTTTACGCGATCTCGGACGTCACACACTTGCGGGACGTCTACATCAGGCTGGCCGCCGACCTCGAGCGGCGCGGCCGCCTCGATTGGGTCTCCGAGGAAATGAGTATTCTGACGTCGCCGGACACCTACCGCGCCGAGCCGGAAAATTCCTGGCGCCGTCTCAAGACTCGCGTACGCAAGGCCAAGGAGCTTGCCGTGCTGATCGAAATCGCGGCTTGGCGCGAACGCGAAGCCCAGGTGCGCAACGTCCCGCGCGGGCGCGTGCTCAAGGATGATGCGCTGAGCGATATCGCCATGCAGGCTCCCGTTACCCTCGAACGGCTCGCGAATTTGCGTTCCTTGCCGAAAGGATTTGAGCGGTCGCGTTGGGGCAACGACGTCATCGACGCCGTCAAGCGTGGGCTTGGCCGGGATCCAAAATCTCTGCCGTCAATCGAACGCGCGCGACCGACCACCAATGGCGGCGCAACTGTCGAACTGCTCAAGGTACTTTTGCGGATGACATCGGAACGCAATGGCGTAGCGGCCAAAGTGATCGCGACAACCGATGACCTCGAAGCCATTGCCGCCGCCGACGATGATGCCGACGTCCCGGCGCTGAAGGGCTGGCGGCGCGAAATGTTCGGCGAACAGGCGCTGGCGCTCAAGCGCGGCCAGCTGTCGCTGTCGATCGAAAAAGGTCGCGTGGTGGCGCGGGAGCAGGATTGACGGATCGATGGCAAACGGACCGGAATCCGTAACGGACTATGACATCGCCTTCGCAGTAGCTGCTGACATCCCGGAAATCGTCGAACTGCAGAGCGACAACTTGCCGGATCGCGGTGGAACTCTATCCGTGCCGTTCTCTCGCGAGTGGTTCGCGGCCGCCATTTCGGAAATGCCTGTCATCGTCGCCCGCCGCGACGGTCGGCTGGTCGGCTACCTCTTCTCGGCCACGCTCGCAGCTAGAGTCGGCGTGCCCATTTGGCAGGCGATGATGCGCGTCTATACAGAACCTCCCGATGCCTACGTTTACGGTCCGGTTTGCGTTGCGAAGTCCGAACGCGGACGCGGCGTTGCTAGCGCCATGTTTGCCGCGCTGAAGATGCGGCTGCCGGGCCGCGAGGGAATTCTTTTTGTTCGTGCCGACAATTCAGCCTCGTTACGAGCCCACATCAAGATGGGCATGCGGCAAGTAGCCGAGTTCGTGCACGCCGATGTTGCATACGTGGGACTGGTCTACGCCGGATAAACTCGCGCGCAAGTCGGCTTAACAATTGCCGCGCTACTTGGTCACGATCACCGGCTCGCGCCCGATCAGGCGCGCCAGCTGGCGCAGGCGGACGTAGAGGCGCTCGCCTTCGACATCGGCGAACCGTCCACGCAGCTGGAGCGTCAGCTTGCCGCGTCGAACGGTCATCGCAGTTCGCGGCAGAACACCCGGCATTGCCGCAGAAATCAAATATGCAACGCGCATGGTTGCGCCCAACACGCGCGCGTGATCGAGCATGCGCGCCGAAACAAGTTCGCGCACATGGGGCGACAGTTCGTCATCGGCCAGTCCAACGTGGCGAAAGAAGACCGACAGCGCGATGAAAGCCCTGCCCGGATGGTCAAGCGCGACAAAAGCCGCATTAGCGATAATGTTGAGCGATTGCTCGCCGCGATAGTCCGGATGCGCGCGCCACCCAATGTCGCCAAGCAAGCACGCGGCATGACGCAGCCGCCGCTCATCGGCGGTCTCGTCGATACCGGAGGAGGCCATGAACCGGTCGCTCCAGTCGATCAGTTCCTCGCCGTGACGTGGCGAGCGCGAGCGCAGAACATTGAGTTCCTGCGCAGCCGCGATCAGAGGGTCTTGCTTGCGTTGCCGGTCTGGCAGCAGCGAGTACAACAGGCCCTCGCGCACGCCGAGCGCGGAAATCACCACCCGTTTGGGACGCGCGATACGAACAAGGTGCTCCAGAACCAGCGCCGCGTAGGACAACAACGGACGCCGGGCGTCGGCGACCACCTCGATGCGCGATAGGGTTTCGGCGTCCACGCGCCGTACCAGCCGGGCGAATTCCAGCGCTTCGTCAGCCGAGATGGCGTAGTTATGCGTCACATGCAGCGGATAGCCGGTCTGCCACATGTGCAGCCGGGCGAGCGCGCGCCAGGTTCCCCCCACGGCGTAGAAGTCGCGGCCGCGGCCGCGCTTGAGCGAGGAAATCTCGCTTAATTCCTCCTTGACGATCGCCGCAGCGCGCTTAAGCGATTTTTTCGATAGATCCTGCAGCGCAAGTCCACCCAGCGGCAGCGTCGCGCTGGACCGAATGCGCGAGCCATGCACGTCCACCAATTCGAGCGAGCCGCCACCCAGGTCGCCGACGATGCCGTCCGGCCGGTGAATGCTCGAAACGATGCCGAGCGCCGATAGCTTCGCCTCGCGCCGGCCGGACAATACCTGGATTTTCGTGCGGCAGACGCGTTCCGCGGCCTTGATGAATTGCGGCCCGTTGTCGGCGTCCCGGCAGGCCGCGGTTGCGATTGCCCACAGCTTCGTGACCCGCATCGTGTCGCAAAGCGAGCGAAACCGCTTCAGGGCGCTAAGCGCCTTGTTGATTGCATCGGGCGCAAGCAGCGAAGTCGATTGCACCTCGCGGCCGAGACCAGCGAGGACTTTTTCATTGAAGATCGGGGTCGGACTGCGCGTCAGGCCTTCGTATGCCACCAGCCGGACCGAATTCGATCCAATATCGATCACGGCGATCGGCGGCCCGTGGTCAAGCCGGCCCTGAGCGTTGCGATGTTTCGGTCGCGGCTTTGATGATTTGCGATCAGGCACTGTCGATTCGGCGAGTCAGACTGCGCGGAGACGACTCCTTGAGCGATTTTCCGCGGCCTGACAAGCTCGGATTGGTCATAAAATACTTATGCGCGTTAAATGGATCGACGTTTGGGCCCGGCTTGATGCGACGGCTGGTGCCATCGGGACGAAATTCCCAGCTTTGCTCATTGTCCTTGAAATTCGCGCCCATGATCTGATCGAGCACCTGCTCGTGCACGGTCGGATTGAGAATTGGACACAGCGCCTCGACGCGGCGGTCCAGATTGCGCGGCATCATATCGGCGGACGAAATGTAGATCACCGCCTTCGGATGCGGCAGCCCGTGACCGTCACCAAAGCAGTAAATACGCCCGTGCTCCAAAAACCGGCCCACGATCGATTTGGCACGAATGTTTTCCGACAGACCCGGCACGCCCGGGCGCAGGCAGCAAATTCCGCGGACAACGAGATCGACCGAAACGCCAGCCTGAGATGCGCCGTAGAGCGCGTCGATGATTTCCGGATCAACCAATGAATTCATCTTCATCCAGATCGCGGCCGGCTTGCCCGCCTTCGCGTAGGTGACCTCGCGCGCAATATGATCGAGAATTCGCCGGCGCAAGCTGACGGGCGAGACCGCCATGCGTTCGAGTTCCGCCGGCTCGGCATAGCCGGTGATGTAGTTGAAGATGCGTGCGACATCGCGCGCAATCACGGGATCGGCGGTGAAGAACGACAGATCGGTATAAACGCGCGCTGTAACCGGATGATAATTACCGGTACCGACATGGACATAGGAGGTCAGCCCGCCGCCCTCGCGCCGCACCACCAGCGAGAGCTTGGCGTGCGTCTTCAGCTCTATGAACCCGAACACGACCTGGACGCCGGCACGTTCGAGATCGCGCGCCCAGCGGATATTGGCCTCTTCGTCGAAGCGCGCCTTGAGCTCGACCAGCGCGGTCACGGATTTGCCAGCCTCCGCCGCTTCCGCGAGCGCACGAACGATCGGACTGTCGGAAGACGTGCGATAAAGCGTCTGCTTGATCGCGACGACATTGGGATCGCGCGCCGCCTGGGTGAGGAACTGGACCACGACGTCGAACGATTCATAGGGGTGATGGACGACCAGGTCCTTTTGACGGATCGCGGCAAAACAGTCGCCGGCATGGTCGCGTATGCGTTCCGGAAATCGCGGATTGTAAGGCACGAATTCCAAATCCGGCCGATCAAGGCTGAGCAGCTGCGAAATTTCATTCAGTGCCAGCATTCCGTCGACCAGAAATAATTCGTCGTCGGTTGCGGCAAGCTCTTCCTGCACAAAGCGTCGCAGCTCGGCCGGCATCGAAGCTTCGAACTCGAGACGGATGGCCGAGCCACGGCGACGGCGCTTGAGTACGCGCTCAAATTCCATCACTAGATCTTCCGCTTCTTCCTCGATCTCGATATCGGAATCGCGGATGATCCGGAACGCGCCCTGGCCCTTGACCGTATAGCCGGGAAACAGCTTTGGAATGAAAAGGCCGACAACCTGCTCAAGTGCGATCAGCCTAACGACGCCGTCCGTCGCCACCGGAAGACGGATCAGGCGCTCGATCTTCTGCGGTACGCGAATGAGCGCGTTCATGGCCTTGCCATCGCTGGTGCGCGCCAATTGCAGGGCAATTGTGAAACCGAGGTTTGGAATGAAGGGAAACGGGTGTGCCGGATCGATCGCGAGCGGCGTCAGCACGGGGAAAATCCGATTGAGGAAATAGTCCTCGAGCCAGCTGCGATCGGCCTTCTTGACCGCGCCGCCCTCGATCAGAACGATCTGTTGGCCCACGAGTTCGGCCCGCAGCGCCTGCCAACGCTGTTGCTGATCGCTCGCCAGGACCGAAACCTCCTCCATAATGCGGGCGAGTTGCTCCGCCGGTGTCAGTCCGTCAGGGCTCTTGGTGGTGATGCCAGCGCGCACCTGGCCCTTTAGGCCCGCAACGCGCACCATGAAGAATTCATCGAGGTTGTTTGCCGATATCGACAAGAACCGCACGCGTTCAAACAGCGGATGGTTGGGATTCTCCGATTCTTCGAGAACCCGCCGGTTGAAGTGCAGCCACGACAACTCACGGTTAATGAAGCGGTCCGGGCTATTTTTGATCGCCGTCAGCGTAACGACTTCGGCGCTCTGGCCCGTTTCGTTTTCCGCTGTAATTATAAAGGCTTGCTGCGCATCAGCCATTGTGGTCGCTCTTTGCCTTCAAGTATCCACGGCCACTGTGACGGTTCAATGACCCACCGCGACCCCGGTCGTCAGCGCGCCGTCGCGCGAAATAACTCCCCCGCCAGCGCCCGCGTAATCGGACGCCGCTGCCGCAGGGCCTCACGGTCAAGGGCTGCCACCGCCGCATTGGCGGCCGCAAACGAGCGCTCGATCCGGGTTGCTAGATACCCTAGCAGGTTTTCGTCAACATCCAGTTGCCGATCGGCAAACAGCTTCAGCAGCACGGCGCGCAGCATCAGGTCGTCGGGCGCCGCAACCGCCACGACCGGCATTTCCCGCAACCGCGATGCGAGGTCGGGCAACACGACCGACCAGCCCGCCGGTGCGCTGCGCGCGGTGATGAGCAAATACGCGCCTTCTTCTCGCGCAAGGTTAATGAGATGGAACAAGGCGCGCTCGTTAACCTCGCCGGCCGCAAGATTTTCAAGCACTAATGCACCCGTCGCGAGCGCGGTCGGGACCGAGGATTCGTCGAGACTGCGCCCGGACGCCAAACGCGCGCCGGCCTCCGCCGCCCAGATTGAGGCCATGTGACTCTTGCCCGAACCCTCGGGCCCGACCAGCACCGCCATCCGCGTCGGCCAGTCAGGCCAGCGCGAAACCAGGGCCAGGGCAGCGGCATTCGAGGGGCCTTCGAGGAAATCCTCGCGCGCATGGCTTTCGCGGTGCCCAAGAGCGAGTGCGAGCTGACGCGGATGTGTCATATCAGTCCGCACCGTCGCCGCTATAAAGCGGGCTCGTGAGATATTGCCGCAGCGCAAATCGCACCAACACGCCTACCGCCGCCGCGACCGGTATCGCGACGATCAGGCCGACGAAGCCAAAGAGATAGCCAAAAGCAAACAACGCAAACATCAGCCACACCGGATGTAGCCCGACATTTTCTCCGACGAATTTCGGCGACAGCACATAGCCTTCGAGCGCCTGTCCGGCCGCAAAAATAGCAACGACGACGACAATCGGCATCGCCTGAGGCCAAAACTGCGCGACCGCAACCCCGCCGGCAACCAAGAAGCCGGTGAGCGATCCAACAAAGGGAATAAATGCGAGAACTCCGGCTATGAGCCCGATCAGCAGTCCAAAATTGAGGCCCGCGACAGACAGCGCGATCGCGTAATACGCTCCCAGTGCGAGACAAACCAGAGTCTGGCCACGCACAAATCCGGCAATGGCGGCGTCAATCTCGCGCGCCAAGGCACGGACGGTTTCGACGTGATCGCGCGGCATCCAGCTATCGATCGCTGCGATCATTCGGTTCCAGTCAAACAAGAGATAAAACGCAACAACGGGCGTCACGACGAGCAATGACGCCAGCGAGATAACTGCATACCCACCCGACCACAGCGAACGCGCAAATACGGCGAGCGCAGCGGCTGCGTCTTTTGCGAATGCGCCGATCTGCAGGTCGGGAATGGTGGTCCCCATCAACTTCTCGAGCCACGCCCGGTTCGACCCGCTGATGAGACCTTGGATTTTTTCGGAATAGGACGGCACCTTGTCGACGAAGACCGCGAACTGGTCAGCGAGGACCGGCGCGATCAGGAGCACCAGAAAGACCAGAACCAACACCAATGCGCCGATCATCAACAACGTCGCGATCGACCGGTTGACGCCGAGCCGTTCAATGCGGTTCGCCAAGGGGTCGAGCAGATAGGCAAGCGCCGCGCCGGCCACGAACGGAAGAAGAATTCCGTGAAATAACCAGATCAACGCGACGACCGCACCAAATGCGGCCGCCCAGAACAGCGCCTGCCGTTTCAGAGTCGCCGAGGCTCGTTGCGCCGTCATCCGTTGCGACTTTCGGCGATACCCATGTGATGGACCCAGTCGCGCAGATAGAAGCCGATCGAGAGGAGGGTCAAGGCTGCGACCAATGCCATCAAGAACTCCTCGGCCAGTCGTGCGTCGAACGCGAAACCCAAGGCCGCCAAGACGAGCGCGGCCAGCACGATCTGCGCGACGGTGTTGAGTTTGGAGACGAGCAGCGGCTTGACCTTGACCGGATTGCCCAGGATCCACGACAGCATGACGCCGCCGACGATCAAAAGATCGCGCGATACCACAAGAATGACCAACCAACGCGGTATCGCTCCAGTGATGCCCAACGATATGTAGATCGAGACGATCAAGATCTTGTCGGCGAGCGGGTCGAGATAAGCGCCGAGTTCGCTGGTCATGCCGAACCGTTTGGCAAGAAAGCCATCGACCGCGTCGCTGAGCCCCGCCGCCAGAAACAGGCCGAATGCCGCCGCCATCGCGTGCGACGCGATGGCCCAGACCATGACCGGAACCAGCAGGATCCGGGCAATCGTGATGAGATTTGGCAAATTGAGCAACACGGCCCCCGGCAGACGTGGCACGTCTCAGGCAATTGGCGACGCGCCGCCTAACATATAGCCCCAAAATCTGTTGCCAAGAAACCGACCATTTATCCGGCACCATTGCGCAATCGATGCTTTCGCCGTACCACGCCCGCGCCGTCCTAGATGTCGCGACGACCGATGCACCCATGACCGCCAAGCTGCCATACGACTTGACCTATGCGTCGTCGGGCGTCGATATCGATGCCGGCAACCGAATGGTCGAACTGATCAAACCGCTGGTGCGCGCCACAGCGCGGCGCGGTGCCGCGGCTGAAATTGGCGGATTTGGCGGGTTGTTCGACCTCAAAGGCGCGGGCTTCAGGGACCCGGTGCTGGTCGCCGCCACCGACGGGGTTGGCACCAAGGTCAAGCTCGCGATCGAGACCGGTCGCCACGATACGATTGGCATCGA
>JBGPOB010000124.1:0-10435 GCA_041487815.1 Xanthobacteraceae bacterium
GGGGGGCAATTTTCAGCCGTGTTGTGAAAAGCAGATCCCCCCACCCTGGCGCCTTCGGCGCCGACTCTCCCCGCCGTGCGCAGGTGCGCGTGGGAGGAGGCTAAGAGTTGCGGCGCATGCGCCGGCACCGCGACGACGGCGAATTCGGGAATATGCGTATCCTGCGGGACGAGCCGCGTGACGCGGCGCAGGCCGAAGCGCGCGCCGAGACGGTCGATGAGATGCGCGAGCTCGGCGTCATGGCACCCGCCCGCCGGCGCGACAAAGCTCGCCTGCGGCGGATCGCTGCGCTCAGTGACCAGCGCCGAAAGCCGCACCATGTCGTAGCCGAAGCCGGGGTCGCAGGCATCGCCAAGCGTGGCCAGCCGATCCTCGAACAGGCGCCGCACGCGCGTAGGATCGCGCAGCGGCGCGGCGGTGCCGATTTCGAGCCGGCGCACCTTGCCGTCGGCGCGAAACAAGGCGAGCTGGATCAGCCGCGCGCCCTCGCCGCGCCGTTCCAGCACGCGGCCGAGGTCGCGCGCCAGATGCTCGATGGCGCCCAGCACGTCGGCCTCGAGCGCAATCGGATCGGGGAAGCGCCGCTCGGCGATCGCTTCCGGCACCGGCAGGCGCGGCGTGATGGCTTCGTCCTCATGGCCGAGCGCCTGATCGAGGCGGCGCAGCAGCGTGACGCCGAAGCGCGCGGCGAGCGGCGCGCGCGGCTTGTCGAGCACGTCGGCGACGCGCTTGAGCCCGACCTGGGCCAGCGCCTCGACAACGTCCGGCGCCAGCCGCAGCGCCATCAGCGGCAGCGGCGCCAGCGCAGCACGCGCGGCGCCCGACGCCACCATCACCACTGCCTCGGTTCCCCTCCCCCCGCGAGCGCAGTGAACGGCGGGGAGGGGTAAGGGGTGGGGGGCAGTTGAATGTGAGTTCAGAGCAAGATCAGCCCCCCCACCCCGCTCACCTTCGCTCCGCTCTGGCAAGCGACCCTCCCCGCCAATGGGCGGGAGGGTAGCTTGCGGCACGGTCAGCGAACCACCGTGACGCGCCGTGGCGAAGGCGCAGCCGACCGTGTCGGCAATCGCCACGCGCACGGCAAACCCTTGCGCGGCAAGCCGCCGGGAAAGATCGCGCCCGAGCGCGGCTTCACCGCCGAACAGATGCGCGCAACCGGCGATGTCGAGGATCAATCCGTCGGGCGGGGTCAAGCCGATCAGCGGCGTGTAACGATCGCACCAATCGGCGAGTGCCGCGAGCAGGCGCGCGTCCGCCGCCGGATCGGCGTCTGCGACCGGCAGCCCCGGATACATCGCGCGCGCGTCGGCGAGCGCCATGCCGAGCCGCAGGCGCAAGCGCGCGGCGGCATCGTTCAGCGCCGTGATCCGCAGCGCCTGATCGATGGTGGCGACGACGGCGAGCGGCGTGTCAGCCGATGCGGGCGAGCGGCGCGCGATCCGGTCGGTCGCGAGCCGTCTCAACCACACCGACAGATAACGCCGGGTGGAAGACATGGTCATGGTGATCCCAGGCAACGAGCCACCGGCCGCAGGGTCCACGCCGGTTCTTGGTGAGCGAGAGGGCGAAAGTGGTGCGGCCAAGGCCGCCGAATTCGTCACGCATGCCGGGCGCCGTCGCGATCTGCCAGCGCGTCGCCGCCGCGCTCGGCGCGCACGATGCGCGCGGACGCAGCAGCAGGCCGAGTCCGCCGGCTTCGCGCGCGGTGAGAGAGAGGCGGCGGATCGCCCTATCGTCGGCATGGCGCTCGTCCGCCATCTCGCCAACCACGATGCGCACCGCGCGGCTGCGCAGCGCCTCTTCCATCGCCCACAGCACATCGGCGGCTTTCGCGACCGTGAGAATAATGAGCCGGTCGAGCCCGAACCCGAACAGGTCAAGGCCGGGCCCGTAGAGCACGCCGCCTTCGGCGCGCCCAAAATCGCTCTGGATCCAGAGGAGAGGATGCTGCGCAGGAGTTAGCGCGGCGAGCGCCGCGGCAAAACCCGTAGCCGCGCCGGCATCGAGCGGCAGCGCCGGCGCCAGTTCATGCAACGCGCCGAAGGCCAGCCCGCCGCCGAGCGCCGCGTCGATGGCTGCAACGCCCAGCGCCAGCGCCGGCTCCGCCGCCGACAGCCCAGCATGGCGCGCATCGACCCCGGCGACGGATTGCCGAAGTTCGCACAGCCTATCGGCCCGGACCGGGTGCATGGGCCACCTCTATGTTCCCTATTTGTTCTAATCAATTCCGCAACCCCGGCTTCGAGTCAAGAGAGTAAAATCTATCAACTACTTCAAAGGGATATAATGGAGGCCCAGGCGAACTGACGATCCCGTCAGCGCCACCACGCGCGTACGCGCGCCGCGACCAGCGCCAGAAAACCTGCCACGCCCGACGGCATCAGCACCATGAATCCGATCATGAACAGGCCGTAGACCGCGGCGGTCGCGGCCTTGGAAATCTGGTCGGCAAAGTTCGGCACGAACTCGATGAACAGCGCCCCGAACACCGCGCCGGAAATCGACGCCGCGCCGCCGATCACGCTGCCGACCAGGAAACTCAGCGACAGCAGGAACGAAAAGCTGTCCGGCGAAACAAACTGCGTCACCAGCGCGCTGAGCGCGCCGGCGATGCCGGTGTACATGGCGCTGACGCCGAAGGTCAGCGACTTAACCATCGCCACATCGATGCCCATGCTCGCGGCCGCGACCGGGTGATCGCGGATCGCGATAATCGCGGTACCGGTCGCGCCGCGCAACAGATTACGCGCCACCACAAACAACACCACCGCGATCGCCAGCGAGAACAAATAGAGCCACTGATCCCAGGCGAGCGGCAGACCGAACGGCGCGGCGAACGACGGCACGATCGTGCCCTGCACGCCGCCGGTCCACTTCTCGACGCCGCGGAATTTCAAAAGCTGCGGCGTCGCCACCGCCAGCGCAAACGTTGAGAGCGCGAGATAGTGGCCTTCAAGCCGCAGCGCCGGCAGCCCGAACAGGAACCCGACCAGGAGACAGATCGCGCCGGCAATCGCGATCGTCGCCCAATAGGGAATGCCGGTGCGTTCGAGCAGGATCGCGGTGGCATAGGCGCCGATCGCGTAGAAAGCGCCATGGCCGAGCGAAATCTGGCCGTTGTAGCCGGTGAGTATGTTCAAGCCGAGCAGCGCAATGGCGTAATTCACCACCATCGTCAGTTGCAGCAGATGAAAGCTGCTGACAACCAATGGCACGAGCGCAGCCGCCAGCAACAGCAACACCATGGCCGCCGTGCGCCAGCGCGCGCGCGCCGGCGCCGCGTATTTCGACGTGTGCATCGCGGCGGCCATCACACCCGCGTCACAACGGGATAGCCGAACAGGCCGGCGGGCCTCGTCACCAGCACGACAACGATGATGACAAGGGCGACGGAGAGCTTCAATTCGGTGCCGACCACATAGGCGCCGGCGATATTCTCGATGATGCCGACGAGCAAGCCGCCAATCACCGCGCCCCATGGATTGTTGATGCCGCCCAATAGCGCCGCCGCGAAGCCGTAGAGCAAGATGCCGGCCATCATGTTGGGCTCGATATAAACGATCGGCGCCGCCATGATTGCAGCAACTGCGCCGACCGCGCCGGCAAGCCCCCATCCGAGCGCCAGCATCCAGCCGACGCGGATGCCGACCAGCCGGCTCGCCTCCGGGTTTTGCGCCGCCGCGCGCATCGCGAGCCCGAGCGGCGTGAAGCGGAAGAACACGAACACCAAAGCCAGCGTCATCAGCGTCATCGCGATCATGCCGATTTCATGCGCCGACAAAAAGCGGCTGCCCAATTGGTCCGGAAACGGCGTCGGGAAGGCCTGCACGTTGTAGGTGAACAGCCAGCCGGCGACGCTGTTGATGACAAACCACAATCCCAGAAACACGACGACGACCGACAACACCGGCGCGCCATCGAACCGGCGGATGAGGATGCGCTCGATGGCGAGGCCGGACACAAACGCAAACCCGAGCGCGATCACGAACGCGGCCCAGTACGAAAGTCCGGCCTGAATGAGCGTCAGCGCGACATAGGCGGAGAACATCGCCTGCTCGCCCTGCGCAAAATTGATGTGATGGGTGGCTTGGAAAATCATCACAAGCGCGAGCGCGAGGCTCGCATAGATGCCGCCATTGGCGAGGCCGGAAAGGAGCTGGTGCAGGAAAGCATCCATAGTCAGTATCCCAGATACGCCCGCCGCACCGACTCATCGGCGGCAATGCGCGCCGCGGGGCCGTGCATGACTACGCGGCCGGTTTCCAGCAGATACACATCGTGCGCCAGCTCAAGGGCGAGATTGGCATTCTGCTCGACCAGCAAGATGGCGACGCCGTCGTCTGCGTTGACGCGGCGCAGAATGCGGAAGATTTCCTGCACGACCAGCGGCGCCAGCCCGAACGACGGTTCGTCGAGCAGCAGAAGCCTTGGCCGCAGCATCAGCGCGCGCGCGATGGCGAGCATCTGTTGCTCGCCGCCCGACAAGGTGCCGGCCTGCTGCGCAACCCGCTCCTTCAAACGCGGAAAATACCCGTAGACGCGATCGAGGTCGGCGGCCACCTCAGCCCGGTCACGGCGCGTGTAGGCGCCGAGCGCAAGATTTTCGGCGACCGTGAGATGAACGAAGGTGCCGCGTCCGTCGGGAACATGGCCGATGCCAAGGCGAACGATGTCCTCGGTCTGCCAGCCGGCGATGCTCAGGCCGGAGAACGAGAGTTCGCCGGTGACGCGGACGCGCATGTTGCAGATGGCGCGCAGGATCGTGGTCTTGCCGGCGCCGTTGGCGCCCAAGAGCGCGGTGATGCCGCCATCGGCAACGGCAAGGTCGAGGCCCGCGATCACGCGCGACGCGCCGTAGGCGGCGGCAACCTGCTTGAGGTCGAGCAGCGCGTTCATGCGGCAGTCCCGAGATAGGCACGGATGACATCCGGATGGCTTTGCACCTGCGCCGGCTTTCCCTCCGCGATCTTGCGGCCAAAGTCGAGCGCCACGACCTTGTCGGAAACGCGCATGACAAGGCCCATGTGATGCTCGACCAACAGCACGGTCAGCGCGAGTTTGTCGCGGATGCCGAGAATAAGCTCGCGTAGCTGATCGACCTCGTCGTGGTTGAGGCCGCCCGCGGGCTCGTCGAGCAGCAATAGCTTTGGCTTGCCGGCGAGCGCACGGGCGAGCTCGACGCGTTTCTTGAGTCCGAACGGCAGTTCGTTGACGGGCTGGTCGGCAACGCCGCCGAGTTGCAACAGATCGATCAGTTCGGCGACCTCGTCCGCGCGCCGCGCCTCCTGCCGGCGCACCGACGGCAGCCGCACTGCATCGGCAAGAAAGCTCGCGCGTGCGCGAACAAGCGAGCCGACCATGATGTTGCGGCGTGCCGGCATCGAGCCAAACAGGGCGAGGTTTTGAAACGTTCGGCCGATGCCGAGCCGCGCGATGCGGTGAGGCGGCGTCGTCAGCAGCGGCCGGCCCTGGAAAGAGATATTGCCCTCGCTCGGCGTGTAGAGCCGGCTCAGGCAATTGAACAGCGTCGTCTTGCCGGCGCCATTCGGGCCGATCAATCCGCAAATCTCGCCGGCATGGACATCGAACGAAATCCGGTCGAGCGCGACGATGCCGGCAAAATGCACGGACACATCGCGGATGCACAACAGCGGCTCGCGGTCCACGGCCCAATCTCCGGCGAATGGCTATCGTTTGTCGCGAATCGTTCCGCTTTCGCCGCCTAGCGCTCCGGCGGCGCCTGCAGCAGCGCGCCAAACCGCTCCCATTGCTTGCCATTCCAGCGCATCAATTGCATCTGCTGGACCGGATAGTAGTTGGTCGGCGACGTGTTCACCTTGATGCCGGGCAGCAGCATCGGCAATTCGAGGTCCTTGAGGTTGGCGGCCTGCCGCATGATGTTGTCGCGCGACAGATCGTTGCCGGCCTGGCGCAGCGCCTGCACCATGGCGGAGGCATAGTTGTAGCCGTTGACGTAGTTCGAATCGCGCGCGTCCGCCTCCGGCATGTATTTCGCGGCCCAGGCCTTCCATTCGATCATCGCCGGGTCGTTATTCCAGCTCGTGTCGGTCGGATCCTTGATGTAGGCCGACGACAACAGGCCGATGCCTTTCTCGAATCCCGCCGGCTCCATGACGGTGCCGACCCAGATGCCGACGTTGGTCATGAAAAACAGCGGCTTCCAGCCGATGTCATAGACCTTGCGGATCGATTGCGCGGCGAACTTCGGGCTCGCCGCGACGATCAGCGCGTCGCAGCCCGCGCCTTGCAGCGATACGATCTGGGAATCGATGGTGGCGTCGGTGAATTCGTAGGTCGCGACTTTCACCATCGCATCGAACTTGTCGCCGAGCACGTCCTTGACGCCGCTGGCGTAGTCGCGGCCGAAGTCGTCGTTCTGATGCAGAATACCGATCTTGGCGTTGGGATTCTTGTCGAGAATATAGCGTGCGTAGATGCGCGCTTCGGCGCGGAACGTTGCTTGCACGCCGCCCATGGTCCACGGCGTTTCCTTGTAGTTGCCCCATTTGTAGGCGCCGGAGCCGAGAAACAATTGTGGAACCTTTTTATCGTTGAGATATTTGACGACCGCGGTCTGCGGCGCGGTGCCGAGCGATCCGAAGATCGCGGCCACCTCGTCCTGTTCGACAAGACGGCGCGTCTGCTCGACGGTACGCGGCGGCACGTAGCCGTCGTCGAGGCTGATGAGGTTAATCTTGCGCCCGTTCACGCCACCGCGGTCATTGATCATCTTCATGTAGGCGATCTCGCCCTTGCCCAGCGTCGAGAAGCCGGTGACCGGCCCGGTGTAGGGCATGGTCTGGCCGAGCTTGATTTCGCTGTCGGTGACGCCCGGCGCGTTCTGGGCGACTGCCGGCGCGGTAATCACCGCCGCGCCAAGGCTCACGACGATGGCACGCCATATGTTCTCGATCATCGATTCCTCCCGTTTGTGTTGTTGTTCGCCGCCGGCATGTTTATTTCTGTTCCGTCGCACTTCTATCCGTTCGGCCACACCTTGCGCGCAACCTCGCCGACCAGGCGCAGCTTTGCCTCTTCCTGGGCGATCGTCATGGTGTCGGCATATTCGCCCGAGGCAAAACCGCATTGCGGCGACAGCGCCAGCCGCTCCAGCGGGACGATCTTCGCGGCTTCGCGAATGCGCACCTCGACCGCTGCCAGTTTCTCCAGCGTTGCGTCCTTGGTGGTGACGAGGCCCAGCACCACGACCGTGTCGCCCCGCACATGCTTGAGCGAGGAAAAGTCGCCGGCACGCGGGGAATCGTATTCAAGCAGCAGCGTGTCGTAGTTGGTCAGCCGCGGATAGAGCCTTTCGGCGATCGCTTCATAGCCGCCGCTGGCGAGCCAGCGCCCGCGCGGCGCGTTGCCGCGGCACAGATGGATCGCGCGGGTGACGCCGGCGATGCCGTCGAACACCGAATTGTCGATCTCCGCATCCTCGATCAGTTCCTTGGCCATGTCGTGGCCCCAGGATTCGAAAGCCGCGCGGATTTTCGGGTCGGTGTGCCACTGCGCGTAGTTCGGTGCGTCCATGTGGATATATTCGCAGCCCGCGTCGATCAGCTTACGCACCACGTCGCGGATGTAGTCGCGCATCGCCAGCAGAAAGTCGCGCGCGGTCGGGTAGGCGTCGCGCGAGAATTTCGGGTCCCAGGCCACGCGATGCCAGCTCGGCGCCGGAAAGGTGTATTTCGCGATCGCCTTTTTGGTGTTCTGCTTGAGGAAGGGAAACTCGTCCGCGACGATGTCGCGCTTGGCGCCGATCTTGTCGACCACGATCGAGCGCCGCGCCTTGCTCGGATCATCCGGCAACGTCAGGCCGCCGTACGAGCCGTCGGGGTACTTCCACAGCCCGGTCCATTCGGCATCCTTCACCAGCGTCTTGAAGCCGGTCATCGGGCCGAGCTCGGCGTCGCGCACGCCGATGGTCGCGATAAAGCTCATGCGGCGGAACTCGCCGTCGGTGACGGCGTCCATGCCGGCAGCTTCCTGCAGCGCAATGGCTTCCTTGATGGCGCGGTCCTCGGCGGCCCGCGCCTCCGACATGGCTGTTCTGCCCTCGCGCGCGCTTATGCGCGCTTCCTGGAGATACGCCGGCCGCAGCAAGCTCCCGATCACGTCCGCACGCGCAATTTTCACCGTACCGCACCCCACGCAACTGCTCGACCGCCCCCAACGCTGCCGATATCATAGACAGGTTGCCGCCGCCCACGCCAGCCGATCACAGGTACCGATGTCCGTCCAGAACGCCGCGCAAAAATTGAAATATCCGCTGCCCGTCCCCGAGCCGGGACTGACGCCCGCAACGATCGTCGCCCGCGCGGCCGCGCTGCGGGGGGCAATCCGCGCGGCCCAGGACGAGGACGACAAGCGCGGCTGCCAATCGCCGGCCATGGACGAAGAATTCCGCAAGTCCGGGTTCTATCGCATTCTGCAGCCAAAGCTGTTCGGCGGCCATGAGTTCGACTACGTGACCTTCTATCGCGTGATGCTCGAAATCGCGCGCGGCAGCCCTGGGGTGAGCTGGTGCCTGGCGCTGGCCTCGACCCACGGCGCGCTCATTTCCTCGCACTGGCCGGAGCGCGCGCAGTTCGAGCTTTTCGGCGAGAGCGGCGACTTTCGCGCGCCACACCGCGTCGGCGCCGTCACCTCGAGCTGCACGCGCGTCGACGGCGGCTATGTCGTCGACGGCGTCTGGAATTACTGTTCCGGGATTCCTTACGCGACACATTTTGTCGGCAACGTCCTCTTGAAGCAGGGCGACACCCAGAAGATCGTCATCTTTGTGGTGCCGCGCGCCGATCTGACGGTGCTCGACGACTGGGGCGGCGACGCGACGCTCGGCATGCGCGCCAGCGGATCGAACAGCGTCAAGATCGAGAAAAAATTCGTGCCGGACCACCTGGTCATCGACGCCAAGCCGGCGTTGTGGGCAAACGAGCCGACCGACGGCGGCACGCCCGGTACCAAGCTGCACAACAATCCGATGTACCTCGGCCGCATGATCGCGCCCTATCACATGTCGCTGGTGGTCCCGGTGATCGGCGCGGCGCGCGCCGCGCTCGACGAATACGAGGAAAGCGTCGTGAAGCGGCCGACCTATCATCCGCCGATCATGCCGCGCTTCCAGCACTACGACACGCAGCGGCCGTTCGGCTATGCCCTGACGCTCACCGACTCGGCGGAAACGCTGCTGCTCGACGCCGCCGAAAAGCACATGGCGCTGTGCCGGCGCTGGGGCAAGGACCGCACGCCGATCACGCTGGAAGAACAGGTGCGGCTCTACGGCGTGGTGCAGACCGCGGGCCGGCTGGCAAGCGAAGCGGTCGAGCTACTGTTCCACACGGCGAGTTCGGCCAGCGCCAAGCGCGGGCAGCGGCTGGAGCGCTACTTCCGCGACGTCGCGATGTACCGCAGTCACATGTCGGCGCAGTATCTCTCCATCGCCTCCGGCATCAGTCGCGTCCATTTCGGCCTGCCATTCGGCTGGGGCGGGTTATAGGCGCATCGTGAAAATCACGAAGTTGCGCACGCAGGCGGTCGAATTCCCCTACACGCCCGCCATCGGCCTGTCAGCGCACTATCAGTTGCGCAGCGGGAGCTGCGTGCTGGTGTATATCGAGTCCGACCAGGGCGAAGTAGGCCAAGGGCTTGTCTATACGTTCAACGGCGAACGGCTGAAGCTCTATGACGACATGGTGCAGAGCTTCGCACCGATCGTGACCGGCGCCGATCCGGCCATGGCCGGGGCGATCTTTGCCAACCTCTGGGCCGGCATTCGCACGCTCGGACAATCCGGGTTTGCCGTCAACGCGCTCGCCGCCGTCGACATGGCGCTGTGGGATTTGCGCGCGAAGCTCGCCGACGTCAGTGTCGCGGGCCTCATCGGCGGCTGCCGCAGCTCGCTGCCGGTCTATGACAGCGGCAGCTATTGGGTCACGCTCTCGCCGGACGAACTGCAGCGCAACGCCGCCGCCGCCGTGGCGCGCGGCTTCCGCGCCTTCAAGTTGCGCATCACCGATAATATTCCGGTCGAAAGCGTGCGCGTGCGCGCGATGCGCGAAGCCATCGGCAAGGACGCCGCGCTGCTGGTCGATCTCAATCAGCGCTCGAGCGTGCCGAACGCCGTCCGGATCGGGCGCGCGCTCGAAGAATTCAACCTCACCTGGCTGGAAGAGCCATTACCGTGGCACGATCACCAAGGCGAAGCGGAAATCGCCGCCGCGCTCGACACCCCGCTCGCGAGCGGGGAGTCGGTCTATACCAGCCGCGGCATTTTGGAGATGCTGAAGTTGCGCGCCGCCGACATCGTCATGCCGGACCTCCAGCACATGGGCGGACCGACGGAGTTTCTCAAAGCCGCCCGCTACGCCGAAGCCTTCAATATCCCCTGCTCCAACCACTGCTACACCGA
>JBGPOB010000125.1:0-10331 GCA_041487815.1 Xanthobacteraceae bacterium
CGAACGCTACCGGGCCGCAGTTGCCGAGGTGCAGGCGGCGGAGACGACAAAGACGCCGGGCAAGAGCGGTCTTGCCGAAGCCGTGGCGCGCTATTTGTTCAAGCTGATGTCCTACAAGGATGAATATGAAGTCGCGCGGCTATACGCCGAGCCGTCGTTCATCCAGCAGGTGCGCAATGAAGTCGGAGGCGATCGGTTGCGGCTTCATGTCCACCTTGCTCCTCCGCTTTTCGCCCGACGCGACCCGAAGACCGGCGTGCCGCGCAAGATGATGTTTGGACCGTGGGTCTTCGTCGCATTCAGGCTGCTCGCCAAGCTCAAGTTTCTGCGCGGCAGCGCACTTGATCCGTTTGGCTATACGCGCGAACGCAAGACCGAGCGCCAATTGGTCGCCGATTACGAATCCATGCTCCGCGAAATTTTGTCCAGGCTAACGCCCGAGAACCATCATCTGGCGGTCGGACTTGCAGCCATTCCGGAAAAAATCCGTGGCTTTGGGCACGTCAAGCAGCGCCATCTGCACGCCGCGAAGGCGGAAGAAGCCGCGCTATTGGACCAGTTCCGCATGCACCCGGCGCCGTTACTCAAAGCTGCGGAGTAGGTTCTGGGTCTGCCGGCGCGGCTTGGCCGCTTGACCCATTGCGACACTTTCTAACTGCAAACACCGTCCTGATCATCGACCTCCGTGTGCGCCGGCGTATGCAGAGGCGCCGGCATTGTCATGCGGTTCGCGGCCCTCGACGACGGAGCTGCTTTCGTCGCTTAACCCGGCACCGGGCTGGACCTCATTTGAGTGGCAATACCCGACATGCCCGTCGCGTCGATCGCGCAAGACCGCGGAATTCGACCATATATTGATGCGCCCGTGACTTGACCGATTGCGGAGGGTGCTTTCATATCGTGACAAGGCCGAATACTGGCTGCCAAGGTGAGGAAAGCAGAGGCCATGCGCCGCCGGCGCTTGGCGAGGGGAGGAGGCGGCATGGCGTCGGCCGCGGGTGCAGTCGCTTTGGACAATTCCGCCGACACGTTTCCTAAGCTGTTGATTCGCAACGCCGTGGCGTTGCGCGGCCGACCGGCGATGCGGCACAAGGACCTCGGTATCTGGCAGACGTGGAGTTGGGATCAGGTCCTTGGTGAAGTACGGGCGTTCTCGGTCGGACTGGGCGAACTCGGCCTCGCGCGCGACGACAAGGTCGCGGTCATCGGGTCCAACCGACCAAGGCTTTATTGGGCGATGTGCGCCGCCCAGGCACTCGGCGGCATACCGGTGCCGGTTTATGCCGATGCGGTCGCCGACGAAATGGCCTTTGTCCTCGAACATTCCGAGGTCAAGATCGCCGTCGTCGAGGACCAGGAACAGGTCGACAAGGTGCTGTCGGTTTCCGACAGGCTCGGCAAGCTGACGCACATCGTCTACGACGAGCCGCGCGGTCTGCGCGACTACGACCATGCCCGGCTTAAGTCGTTCGCCGACGTGCAGGAGATCGGCCGTAGCAAGCTTGCCGGCGACGCTGGCGCCGAACGACGCTGGCTTGATTCGGTTGCGCAGACAAAGGGCAACGACCTTGCGGTGATCCTCTACACATCCGGAACCACCGGCCGCTCGAAGGGCGTGATGCTGACCTTCGACAACCTCATCGTCTCCGCGATCAATGGCAATCGGTTCGACAACCTGCACGTCAACGAGGAGGTCATCGCCTATTTGCCGCTCGCCTGGGTTGGCGATCACGTGTTTTCCTATGCGCAGTCCTACACGGCAGGCTTCTGCGTCAACTGCCCGGAGACCGGCGAAACGGTGGTGGAGGACCGCCGCGAGATCGGCACCACCTACGCCTTCGCTCCGCCGCGGGTTTACGAAAACCTGCTGACGCTGACGATGGTGCGCATGGAGGACGCCGGCGCGCTCAAGCGCACGATGTTTCATTACTTCATCGGCGTGGCACGCAAGTGGGGCGAGAAAATTCTCAACCGCGAACCCGTGCCGCTTTACGCGCGGCTGCTGTATCTGGTGGGCGACATACTCGTCTATGCGCCGTTGAAAAACCGCTTCGGCCTGTCGCGCATCCGCGTCGGCTACACCGCCGGGGAGGCTATCGGTCCGGAAATATTCCGTTTCTATCGTGCGCTGGGGATCAACCTGAAGCAGCTTTACGGGCAGACCGAAGCGTCCGTCTATATTACCGCGCAACCCGACGGCGAAATCTACGCCGACACCGTCGGCAAGCCCAACTTCGGAGTCGAGATCAAAATCGCCGACAATGGCGAGGTCTTGTTCAAATCACCGGGCGTGTTCGCCGGCTACTACAAGGACCCTGAAAAGACCGCCGAAACGAAAACACCCGACGGATGGGTGCATACCGGCGATGCGGGGTTCATCGATGGCAAGACCGGTCACCTCAAAATCATCGATCGTGCCAAGGATGTCGGCCGCCTCAAGGACGGCACGCTGTTTGCGCCAAAATACATCGAGAACAAGCTCAAGTTTTATCCCAACATCAAGGAGGCGGTAGCGTTCGGCGACAATCGCGACTTCGTCACTGTCATGCTCAACATCGATCTCACCGCGGTCGGCAGCTGGGCGGAGCGCCACAACGTCGTTTACGGCACCTACCAGGAGCTCGCCGGGCATCCGCGCGTCTACGATATGCTTGCCGCTCATGTCGAAGAGGTCAACCGTTCGCTCGCCGAAGAAAGGGCGATGGCGGGCGCGCAAATCAGGCGGTTCCTCATCCTGCCCAAAGAGCTCGATGCCGACGATGGCGAGCTGACGCGCACGATGAAGGTGCGGCGAAACTTGATTACCGAGCGCTATGCGCCGCTGGTCACCGCGCTCTACGACGGCGCCACGAAAGCAGCGATCTCGACCGAGGTGACCTTCGAGGACGGGCGCAAGGGTGTCATTGCCGCCACCGTCACAATTCGCGACATGCGGCCAGTCGAACCCGCGCCTGCGATGGGGAAGGCGGCATGAGGGAGCGCGGCAAGATCGACGTTGCTGCTGGAGAGGTGCTGCTGTCGGTTGAAAACGTCTCGCTGTCTTTCGGCGGGGTCAAAGCGCTCGCGGAAATTTCCTTCGACATCCGCAAGGGCGAGATTCGTGCGATCATTGGGCCGAACGGCGCCGGCAAGACCTCGATGCTCAACGTCGTCAACGGCTTCTATCAGCCGCAGCACGGTATCATTACGTTCAAAGGCAAGGCGCGCTCGAAGATGCGGCCGCACGAAGCTGCCGCCGGCGGTATTGCGCGCACATTTCAGAATGTCGCGCTGTTCCGCGGAATGAGCGCGCTCGACAACATCCTGGCCGGCCGCACGCTGACCATGCACGCGAATTTCTTCTGGCAGCTCATCCGGTTCGGGCCGGCGCTCAAGGAGGAAATCGAGCATCGCCATCGTGTCGAAGAGATTATCGACTTTCTCGAGATTCCCCATATCCGCAAGGTGCCGGTCGGCCGGCTGCCCTATGGCCTCCAGAAGCGTGTCGAATTAGGCCGCGCGCTCGCCATGGAGCCGGATCTTTTGCTGCTCGACGAGCCGATGGCCGGCATGAACCTCGAGGAGAAGGAAGACATGTCGCGCTTCATCCTCGACGTCAACAATTCGTTCGGAACTACAATCGCGTTGATCGAGCACGACATGGGCGTTGTCATGGACCTGTCCGACCGCGTGCTCGTGCTCGACTACGGCCGTAAAATTGCGGACGGCACCCCCGATCAGGTGAAGGCCAACCAGGCCGTCATCGACGCCTATCTCGGCGTGGCGCACTGAGGAACCATGGATCTCCTCTACAAGATTTTTCTCGATCCGTTCGTGCAGATGGGGGGCGCGCCTGATCTTCTTGTCCAGACATTGTGGGAGGGGCTGGTTGCCGGCGTGCTTTATTCGCTGATCGCGCTTGGCTTCGTGCTGATTTTCAAGGCCTCCGGCGTGTTCAATTTCGCGCAGGGAATCATGGTCGTGTTCGCTGCGCTCACGCTTGTCGGGCTGTACGAGCATGGGGTGCCGGCGTTCCTGGCGCTGGCGATCACGATCGCGGTGATGTTCGGCCTGGCAATTGCAGTCGAGCGATTGATGCTGCGCCCGCTGGTCAACCAGCCCGACATCATTCTGTTCATGGCGACGTTCGGGTTGACCTATTTTCTGATCGGGTTCGGTGAGCTTGTGTTCGGCGGCGATCCCAAGATCATGATTACCGAAGAGCTTTTCCTGCCGAAGGGCGCCATCGATCTCAAGATGCTCGGCGGGTTCGTTTCGCTACAAAAAATCGATATTGCCGCGGCCATCATCGCATCGATTATGGTGGCAGGCCTTGCTGTGTTTTTTCAAAGGACACGCATCGGCCGCGCGCTGCGCGCGGTCGCGGACAGCCACAAGGCCGCGCTTTCCGTCGGTATTTCGCTTGAGCAAATCTGGGTCGTCGTCTGGTTCGCGGCCGGCATCGTGGCGCTCGCGACCGGCATCATGTGGGGCGCGCGTTCCAATGTTTCCTTCGCGCTTGAAATCATCGCGCTCAAGGCGCTGCCGGTACTGATCCTTGGCGGCTTTACGTCAATCCCGGGCGCGATCGTTGGCGGCGTGATCATCGGGGTCGGCGAGAAGATGGGCGAGTTCTATTGGGGTCCACTGCTCGGCTCGGGCATCGAGAGCTGGCTCGCCTATTTCATAGCACTCGTTTTCTTGCTGTTCCGGCCGCAGGGCCTGTTCGGCGAAAAGATCATCGAGCGGATCTGAGGCGCGAACCATGTTTTACCGCGAAGCCGGTCAATACAAGAAGAGCTATGCGGCGGATCAGGCGCTGTTTCCGATCCTGCAGGACCGGATCGGCATTGTGGTAATTTTGCTATTTGCCTTTGTCGTAGTTCCGCTCACCGCATCAAGTTTTGCGATCAGCGCCGTGTTTATCCCGATACTCGTCCTTTCACTCGCGGCGATCGGGCTCAATCTGCTGATCGGCTATACCGGCCTGATCTCGCTCGGCACCGGCGGATTCATGGGGGTGGGCGCATTTGCCTGTTACAAACTGGCGACATTTTTCCCGGGCGTAAACATTATTCTGCTGATCCTATGTTCCGGGCTTTTTTCAGCCGCCGTCGGCGCGTTGTTCGGCCTGCCGTCGCTTCGCATCAAAGGATTCTATCTTGTTGTAGCGACTCTCGCCGCGCAATTTTTCCTGTCATGGTGCTTCATTCGCATCCCGTGGCTCTACAACTACAATGTCTCGGCTTCGATTGAAGTCCCCACCCGCACGCTGTTCGATATACCTGTTACGGGGCCGAACGCCGCGCCCGCGACCCGCTATCTGGTCGTGCTGTCGATCGTGACCGTGATGACATGGCTTGCGTCGAATCTCATCCGCGGGCGCATCGGGCGGATGTGGATGGCGGTACGCGACATGGATATCGCCGCCGAACTGATCGGGATCCGTCTCTACCGTACGAAGCTCTTGGCCTTCGCGGTGTCGTCGTTCTATTGCGGCGTCGCCGGAGCGATGCTGGTGTTTCTGTGGCTTGGCAACGCCGAGTCCGAAAGCTTCAGCATCAACCAGTCGTTCCTGATTCTTTTCATGGTGATTATCGGCGGTCTGGGCAGCCTTATGGGAAGCTTTTTTGGCGCCATCTTCATCTGGGGATTTCCGATCCTGTTGCGGTCGGCGCGGACCAATTTCGACCTTCCAATTACGCCCGCCAACGTCGAACATTTGACCTTCATGCTCGTCGGGTCGCTGATCATCATATTTCTGATCGTCGAACCGAATGGGTTGGCCCGCTTGTGGCAGATCGGAAAACAGAAACTGAGGGTGTGGCCTTTCCCGTACTGAGGGTGCAAACTGGCGCCAATTCCGGCGCGTCAGGTTGAATTGCGTGGCTGGAGGCCCCGGAAACGGGGAATTGAAAGAATTGTCGGCGTTTGCAATTTCGGCCGACCAATGAAAGGGAGGTGTCTATGCGCTTGAAACACATGTTAGTCGCCGCCGCGATTGCGGGATTGGCGGGCGTGACCATGGTGGCTTCGCCGGCGACGGCACAAGAAGGCAATCTGGTGCCGCTGCTGACGTATCGTACGGGCCCGTTCTCGAACTCCGGTATTCCGATCGCCAACGGCATGCACGATTACCTGGACATGCTGAATGCGCGCGACGGCGGCATTGGCGGCGCCAAGGTCACCGTCGAGGAATGTGAAACCGGTTACAAGAACGAAAAGGGCGTCGAGTGTTACGACGCGATCAAACGCAAGAATCCGCTGGTGATCAATCCCTACTCCACCGGCATTACGCTCGCGTTGATCCCGAAAGCCTCGGTCGACAAGATCCCCATGCTGTCGATGGCGTATGGCCTGTCGGCGTCGGCCATGGGACAGGACTTCCCATGGATCTTCAATCCGCCGGCCACCTATTGGGACGGCCTGTCGATGATCTTCAAGTACATCGGCGACAAGGAAGGCGGCCTCGACAAGCTCAAGGGTAAGACCATCGGCTTCATCTTCTTCGACGGCGGCTACGGTCGCGAGCCGCTGCCGCTGCTCTACCAACTGGCCAAAGACTTTGGCTTCACCGTCAAGGAATATCCGGTGCCGCCGGCCGACATGCAGAACCAGTCGGGCATCTGGCTCAACGTGCGCCGCGATCGTCCGGCGTGGATGATCATGTGGGGCTGGGGCGCGATGAATCCGACCGCCGTCCAGGAAGCCGCCAAGACCAACTATCCGATGGATCATTTCGTCGGTATATGGTGGTCGGGCAGCGAGGACGATGCGCGGCCCGCCGGCGCCGGCGCCAAGGGCTATCTCTCGCTCAACCTGCACGCCGTCGGTGCCAACTTCCCGGCGATTCAGGACATCGATAAATACGTCATCACTCCCGGTAAGAGCCAGACGTTGAAATTCAAGATCGGCGAGAACTTCTACAACCGCGGCGTCATGAACTCCGTAATCGTCGCGGAAGCGATCCGCAATGCGCAAAACATCACCGGCAAGAAACTCATTAGCGGCGATGATATGCGCCGCGGGCTGGAGTCCCTGAAGGTCACAGCCGCGCGCTGGAAGGAAATTGGATTACCCGATTTCGCCGCGCCATTTGGCGTCACCTGCGACGACCACAACGGCCATCACTCCGCCTATATGCAGCAGTGGGATGGCACCAAGTGGGTCAAGACCTCGGACTGGATCGCGCCGATGAAGGACAAGGTGCAGCCGTTGATCGAGGCGGCCGCCCAGGACTACGTCGCCAAGAACCAGCCATGGCCGAAGCGCACCGAGGCCTGCGACAAGTCGTCCTGATCCTCGCCAAAAATCACCCTCCTCCGTTTGACGGGGGAGGGTGATGTTTTTGGAGGCGCCATGAGCACGACCACGCAGGCCAAGGCCGAAGTTTCCATCGCGGCTGAAACGATCCTGGCGTTGAATAACATCGAGGTTGTCTACGACCACGTCATCCTCGTGCTCAAGGGCGTTTCGCTCGAAGTCAAGAAGGGCGGCGTCGTTGCGCTGCTCGGCGCCAACGGCGCCGGCAAAACCACCACGCTGAAAGCAATCTCCAACTTGCTGCATGCCGAGCGCGGCGAAGTCACCAAGGGCTCGATCGTGTTCGACGGGCAGGAGGTGCAGGCGCTCTCGCCCGACCTGCTGGTCAAGCGCGGCTGCATCCAGGTGATGGAGGGGCGCCACTGCTTCGCGCACCTGACGATGGAGGAAAATCTCTTGACCGGCGCGTTCACCCGCCGCGACGGCAAGGCCGCGATCGCCCGCGATATCGACCTCGTCTACACCTATTTTCCGCGCCTGCGCGAGCGTCGTGGTGCGATCGCGGGCTACACGTCCGGCGGCGAGCAGCAGATGTGCGCGATTGGTCGCGCACTGATGTCGCGCCCCAAGATGATCCTGCTCGACGAGCCGTCGATGGGGCTCGCCCCGCAGATCGTCGAGGAAATCTTCGGCATCGTGCACAACCTGAACGCGAAGGAAGGCGTGTCGTTCCTGCTCGCCGAACAGAACACGTTCATGGCGCTGAAATTCGCGCGTTACGGCTACATCCTCGAAAATGGCCGGGTGGTGATGGACGGCGACGCCAAGGCGCTGTTGGAGAACGAGGACGTCAAGGAATTCTATCTCGGCATCGCCGAAGGCAAGCGCAAGTCTTTCCGCGAATTGAAGCACTACAAAAGGCGCAAGCGGTGGCTGGCGTAGCGGTGCAACCGATGCGAACCATCGGGCGATCTCTCAAGTTGGTCGGGGCCTTGCTGGTGCTGGCCCCTGCCTACTTCGCGGCCTTCACTGCGTATTGCTACTTTGGAGATCTCGCCCTTCGACGCGCTTGTGGCGCAAGGGCTGAAGAATTTTACCTCTCGCCCCTCGGATGCTTTGCGGTCGGGTTACTGATTTTGCTTGTTGGATTTGCATTAGCGGGCCCAAAGGACAGCAAACTCGGCAAGCGCTTGTTTCCGTGAGAAGGTGCTTTCCCGCAGACGGCGCATCATGAGCGATCACTACGACGCACTCGAAACCCGCGATCCGGCACAACGCGAACGCGATCAATTGGCTCGGGTCCCCGCCGCAATCGCAAATGCGATGCAGGCAGCCGGCTGGGCCAGGCATCTTGCCGGAGTGGATGCACGGGCGATCACATCGCGCGCGGCGCTCGCCAAGCTGCCGCTACTGCGCAAGTCGAGCCTCGTCGCGCTGCAAAAGGAAACGCCGCCGTTCGGCGGCTTCAACGTCACCCCGCCGGGCAACGCCAAGCGCCTGTTCATGTCGCCGGGTCCGATTTTCGAGCCGGAAGGTCACGGCGATGATTTCGGTGGCGCGGCGCGCGCGCTTTTTGCGGCGGGCATGCGCGCGAGCGACGTGCTGCACAACTCGTTTTCCTATCATCTCACGCCCGGCGCCTACATGCTGGAAGCCGGGGCGCATGCGCTTGGCTGCGCGGTGATCCCGGGCGGCATCGGCAATACCGAGAGCCAGCTCGAAGCGATCGCGCAGCTCAAGCCATCGGGCTACATCGGCACCCCGGATTTTTTGAAAATCCTGCTCGATACCGCCGAAAAATCCGGCAAGGACGCGTCCTCGCTCAAACGCGGCCTCGTGTCCGGCGCCGCGCTGCCGCCGACGCTGCGCGAGGAACTTGGCAAACGCGGCGTTTCCGTCTTGCAGTGTTATGCGGTGGCCGAGACCGGCGTCATCGCCTACGAGTCGGAAGCGCGCGCGCATGATCCCGCGAAGGGGTCGCCGATTCGCGCACAAGATCATGCGCCGAGAATAGAAGGCATGATCGTCAACGAGAACCTGATCGTCGAAATCGTGCGCCCCGGCACTGGCGAGCCGGTCGCCGCCGGCGAAGTCGGCGAAGTCGTGGTCACGACTTTCAATCCGCACTATCCGATGATCCGGCTCGCGACCGGCGACCTGTCGGCGATCATGCCGGGCGCGTCGCCGTGCGGGCGCACCAACGCGCGCATCCGTGGCTGGATGGGCCGCGCCGACCAGACCGCGAAAGTGAAGGGCATGTTTGTGCGCCCCGAGCAAGTCGCCGAGCTTGCGCGCCGTCACCCCGAGCTCGGCCGCGTGCGGCTGGTCGTTACACGCGAAGGCGAGCAGGACGCCATGACCTTGAAGGCGGAATGTGCCGCTCCGGCCGCAAATCTTGCCGAAGCGGTGGCGGCAACGCTGCAATCGGTGACGAAAATACGCGGCGCGGTGAAATTCGCCGCACCCGGAACGTTGCCGAACGACGGCAAGGTGATCGCCGACGAGCGGCCGGTCGGATAGCGCTGTTTCGGACAGATATGGCAGCGACACGTCTGGCACGCAGTCCCCCGCTCGCAGCCAGCCCTAGCGTGACGGCCAGCTTCCGGCTATCGCTGGAGCGAATGGCAACCTGCATCGGATGGCAATGACGACTTCCGCTACGGCCGGTCGCATCGGCGTTCTGCTTGTAAATCTCGGCACGCCCGAAGCGCCGGAAGCTGGCGCCGTGCGGCGATATCTGCGCGAGTTCCTGTCCGACCCGCGTGTGGTCGAGGACCAGGGTCTGCTGTGGAAGATCGCATTGAACGGCGTCATCCTGCCGATCAGGCCGCGCCGCAAGGCGCGCGATTATGCCAAAATCTGGAATACGGAGCGCAATGAATCGCCGCTGAAAACGATCACGCGCGGCCAGGCGGAGGCGCTCGCGGCGACGCTCGCTCCCATTCATAGCGATGTTATCGTCGACTGGGCCATGCGCTACGGCCTGCCGTCGATCGCGTCTCGCATCGATGTGCTGCTGACGTTGGGTTGCGATCGTCTGCTGGTGGTACCGCTCTATCCGCAATACGCCGCGGCGACGACCGCGACCG